>NZ_JACEGK010000570.1:0-4886 GCF_056859195.1 Streptomyces sp. NH27 | reverse complement strand
AGCCCGCGCGGTGCGAGCAGGCCCGCCTGGCGTTCGAGCGCAGGCGGGCGCACGGAGAGCCGTACGAGCAAGCCCGGCGCGGCGATCGAGCGCCGACGGGCGGAGGTGGTGCACGATCGGCCCCCTCCACCCGGCCACCAGGCAGGGACAATGGTTCGCGTGCGCTACTTCGTGCTCGGGGTGACCGAGGCCAGGTCGGAGGACGGCACCGTCCTGCCGCTGGGCGGTGCGAAGGTCCGCACGGTCCTGACCGTCCTCGCCGCGCACGCGAACCGCCCGGTCCGGCCCGAGACCCTGATCGCCGAGGTCTGGACGCAAGACCCCCCTGCCGATGCGGCGGGCGCCCTCCAAGCACTGGTCGCCCGCCTGCGCAAAGCCCTCGGCCGGGACGCGGTGACGTCGGACCCGGGCGGATACCGGCTGAACACACCCCGCGAGAGCGTCGACCTGTTCGCGTTCGAGGCACTGCTGCGCGCGGGCGAGGCCGACCTGCGGGCCGGCCGCCCGGACAGTGCGGCCCGCACCCTGGACCAGGCGCTCGGCCTGTGGCGCGGCCCGGCGCTGGCGGACCTGCCGGACCGGGAGGCCGCGGCGGCCCGCACGGACGCGCTGCGGCTGGCCGTGCTCCGCTCGAAGTTCGAGGCGGAACTGGCCCGCGGGCAGACCGCCGCCGTACTGCCCGCGCTGCGGGAGGCGGTGGCCGCGCACCCGCTGGACGAGCCGTTTCACGCGCAGCTGATCCGCGCGCTGCGGGCGACCGGCCGTAGCGCGGCTGCCCTGATGGCGTACGAGGAGGCCAGGACCGTACTCGCCGACACGCTCGGTGCCGACCCGGGCCCGGAGTTGCGGGCGCTGCACGCGGAACTGCTGGCGGCGCGGGAGCCGGCCGCGAGCGCCGACCCGCACCGGGCCGGCGCCGCCCGGTCGGCCCGCCTGCGGCGTGGCAACCTGCGGGCCCGGCTGACCAGCTTCGTCGGCCGGGAGACCGACCTCGCCGCGATCCGCGCCGACATACGGGCCGCGCGGATGGTGACGCTCACCGGGCCCGGCGGCTCGGGCAAGACCCGGCTGGCCCAGGAGGCGGCCGAGGCCGCGCAGGACGGCTACCCGGACGGCGTGTGGCTGGCCGAACTCGCCCCGCTGGACGATCCGTACGCCATCCCGCATGCCGTGCTGAGCGCGCTGGGCCGCCGGGACACCTTCCTTCTCGGCCCGGCCCGCGACGCGCTGAGCGGCGAACCGCACGTCGAGCAGCCGATGGAGCGGCTGGTCGAGTACTGCACCGGCCGCCGCCTGCTGCTGGTGCTGGACAACTGCGAGCACCTGATCGAGGCCGCCGCGTACCTGGCCGCGGAACTGCTCGCCCGCTGCCCGGACCTGACCGTCCTCGCCACCAGCCGCGAACCGCTCGGCGTCCCGGGCGAGTTGGTCCGCCCGGTGGAGCCGCTGCCGCCGCAGACCGCGATCCGGTTGTTCGCCGAGCGCGCCCGGACCGCCCGCCCGCACGCGGCGCCGTACCCGGACCCTTCCGAGGCCCCGTCCGGCCCGTACACGTACGCCGGCACCGCCGGCACCGACAGCAGCACTGAAGCCGCCGGCGCCGACGCCGCCGCGGTCCACGAGATCTGCCGCAGGCTGGACGGCCTCCCCCTGGCGATCGAACTCGCCGCGGCCCGGCTGCGCGCGCTGTCCCCGCGGCAGATCGCCGACCGGCTCGACGACCGGTTCCGGCTGCTCACCGGCGGCAGCCGCATCCTCCTGCCGCGCCAGCAGACCCTGCGCGCGGTCGTGGACTGGAGTTGGGACCTGCTGGACGAGCCGGAACGTACGACGCTGCGCACGCTGAGCGTCTTCGCCGGCGGCTGCACGCTCGCCGCGGCCGAGGCGGTGTGCGGCCCGGAGGCGCTGGACACGGTGGCCCAACTCGTCGACAAGTCACTGGTGGTGGCCGAGCACGACCGCGCCGCCGGCACCCGCTACCGGCTGCTGGAGACGATCCACGAGTACGCCCTGGAGCGCGCCGGCGAGCATCCCGCCGAACTGGTCGCGGCCGGCGAGCGGCACACCGCGTACTTCCGCGAGCTGGTCGAGACCGTCGATCCGCAACTGCGCGGCAGCGACCAACTGCACTGGTTCGAGGTGCTGGAGACCGAACTGGACAACGTCAGGGCCGCGTTGCACCGCACGCTGGAGCACCGGGCGGAGGCCGACGCGGTCGCGATCACGCTGGCCATGGGCTGGTTCTGGTGGTTGCGCAACTACCGTGACGAGGCGCTCGGGTGGCTCACGCGGGCGGCTGCGCTCGGCGTCGACGACCTGGACGACACGGACACCCCGATGTACTGGCCGCGCCTCGACCTGCAGTTGCTGCTGCTGTTCGTCCAGGGTGACAGCGCCACCGAGGGCCAGTGGGCGTCGCCGGACGTGAAGGCGATGGTGAAACGGCTCTCGGCCGCCTACCGGGTGGCCGGCCGGCCCGCCGCGCGCTTCCCGGGGATGCTGTGGCCGTTCACCCTCTACGTGTCCGGTGGTGGCCGGCTGGTGCTCGCCGAGACCGACCGGGTGGTGAACAACTGCCGTGCCAACGGCGGCGAATGGGAGCTGGCCGCCGCGCTGATGTTCCGGCTGCACGTGACCGTCGACTCTCCCGGCGGCGCGGCGCTGGCCGATCGGGACTGGGAGGAGCTGAGCGTTCTCAACGGCCGGCTGGACGACCGCTGGATCAAGGCCCAAGTGCACAGCGCCCGGGCCGAGATCGAGATGCTCCGCGGTGACTACGCGGCGGCCCGCTCCGGTTTCGAGGCGGCGTACCGGCTCGGCCGTGAACTGGGGGCCTTCAGCGAGGGCGCGTTCCTGCTCGGACGGATGGCCGAGCTGGCGCACGGATGCGGCGACGACAAGAATGCCCGCGCACTCCTGGAACAGGCCGAGGAGGAGGCCGAGCGGTACGCGGTGATGGACGCCCGCACCTACATCCGCTACCTGCGGTCGATGTTCCTGCTGCGGCAGGGCGCCGTGCGGGAGGCCAGGGAGCTGTACGAGATGGCGGTGGGGCGGATCGCCGACGGTACCCCGCCGCCGATGTTCCACGTGATGCTGCGCGGCCTGTCCGCCCGGATCACCGCCGCCGAGGGCGACCTGCCGGCCGCGCTGTACGAAGCGGCCGAGGCGGTGCGGCTGGCGACCGAGGAGGACTGCACCGAGGCAGTGGTCGGCTCCCAGTTCGACACGGCGGCGCAGATCCTGGCGGAGCTGGGCGACGTGCGCTCGGCGCTGCGGATGTCCGGTGCCGCGGAGGCGATCCGCGGCACCCTGTTCCGGACGCTGCCCGAGCGGGCGCAGGACGACGCGGTACGGGCACGGGCGGCGGCCGCGTTCACGGCGGAGGAGTCGGCCCGGCAGCGCGCGTGCGGGGCGGAACTGAGCCGGCAGGAGGCGGTGGCGGAGCTGGCCGGGCTGGCGCGGGAGCGGGCGGGAGAGCGGGAGCGGGAGGTAGGGCGCGAGGTAGGGCGCGAGCGGGAGGTGAGGCGCGAGCGGGAATAGCCGGGCGGGGTCGTAGGGTTTTCCGATACGAGTTATTGATGTTTCAATCGGATAATCGTTAACGATTTCCTGGGAGTGAGTGCCGTGAAGGTCGAGATCTATTCGGACATCGCCTGTCCGTGGTGCTACGTCGGCAAGTCCCGCTTCGAACGCGCACTGGCGGCATTTCCGCAGGGCAGTGCGGTCGAGGTGGTCTACCGGCCGTTCCAGCTCGACCCGGACGCCCCGCACGAGCCCCGTCCGCACCGCGAGGTGCTGGCCGCGAAATACGGCCCCCAGGCCGTCGCCATGGACGACCGGCTGACCCAGCTCGGCGCCGCCGAGGGCCTCACCTTCGACTTCGACTCCGTGCTGGAGAACAACTCGCTGCTCGCCCACCGGTTGCTGCGCTTCGCGCTCGAAGAGTACGGCGCCGACGCCCAGAACCGGCTCAAGGGGAACCTGATGACCGGGCACTTCGCCGAGGGCCTGGACATCGGCGACCCCGACCGGCTCGCGGACGCCGCCGTCGCCGCCGGCCTCGACCGCGCCGCGGTGACCGCCTTCCTCAAGGGCGACGCCCTCACGGACGAGGTTGTCGCCGACATCGCGCAGGCCCGCGAGATCGGTATCACCGCTGTGCCGACGTTCGTCTTCGAGGGGCAGTGGGCGGTCCAGGGCGGCCAGGAGACCTCCACGTTCCTGCGCGTGCTGGAGCAGGTGGCGAAGGACACGGCGGGGGACCAACTGGGCGCCGACAGCGGTGACAACGACGGCGACGGGTGCGCCGACGGGGTCTGTGCGGTGAAGTGACGCCCGGCGGTGGTCTGTGCGGTGAAGTGATGCCCCGCGGTGGGCTGCCGGCCCCGGTCGCTCGGCCGGGGGTGGGCCGCCCGCCCAGGTCACTCGCAGGTGATCACCGAGTCGGCCCAGTCCGCCAGGTTGCCCAGCGACAGGGCACCCGAGGTCGGCGTGACGACGAGTTGGAGCGTCTTGCGGCCGGTGAGGTCGACGTGCACCGGCACGGCGGGGTCGCCCGGGTGGACGGGGCCGGAGGACCACAGCCGGGTCCCGTCGGCGTTCACCGCGAAGGTGACCGACGTGCGGAACAGCGGGCTGACCAGGTCGTCGATGCCGGCGCGGGCATCGTAGGAGACGCAGGCGCGGTTGAGGGCGATGTTCACCGTGGAGGGTGCGTGGACGGTGATGCCGTGGTCGTAGGTCGTGCCGCCGATGCTGGGGCTGGATCGGTCCCACCACCAGTTGCCCAGACCCTGGGGGACGATGGCCGGCTCGTCGGAGCTCGCGCCGAAGCCGCTGACCGGCAGTGAGTTGACGTTGTACGAGGTCGGGGCCGGCGGAGG
>NZ_JACEGK010000569.1:0-4895 GCF_056859195.1 Streptomyces sp. NH27 | reverse complement strand
GCCTCCACCCCCACCACGGTCTGAAAGGGCACGCCATGAGCATCGACTGGCACGCGCTCGGCACGGTCTTCGCCGTCACCCTCCTCTCCACGGTCGGCCTCGTGGGCGCCTTCACGCTCGGCATCGTCGGGCTGTCCCGGCGGGGCGGCACCGGCGGCACCGCGGTCCTCACCCGCACCGGTGCGTATGTCTGTTTCGCCGCCTGTGCTGCCGCCGTCGCCTACGGCATCCACCTCATCGCGGGGTAGCCCTGCGGGGGGCCGCGCCGTACGTGGGTGCGGCTCCCTCCCTCGGCGCCCCGGGGCCCTGCCCCTTGCGGTTGTTCGTCCTCGTACGGGCCGTTGTGGCTTGTCGCGCAGTTCTCCCCCAGAGCTTCGCCTGGGAGGAACCCCCACGCGCCCCTGGGTGGGTGCCCGTTGCGGTCATGCCTTCACCGGCCTGCGGCCGGGAACGAGACCGACCTCACAACGGCGCAAGACCGAAGGGGCGCTGGGAACGGCGCGACCAGCTCACCACCGGCGGACGGGCCCTGAATCCGCAGGCAGGGGCGCTCGGGGGGTCGGTTGACGCGGTTTCCGCAGCCGTGGTGAACTGCCGGGAGCCATACGGCGGCAGGAGAGGAAGTCGGTGCGAATCCGACGCGGTCCCGCCACTGTCACCGGGGAGTGCACTCCCGAACCTGTAGGTCACGGCCGGCTCGCACCGGCGGGAAGACCCGGGAGTGCGTAGATCCGGGAGCCAGGAGACTCTCACCGCCGGTCACGTCGAGCCAGGGCGCGGACCCTGAGTGAGGACTTCGCGATGCCCTGCACGCAGGCCGCTGCCCGTTCGGTCGCCGAGACGACCCGGGCATGACCCGTGCCGACCGCGTCTTCGCGTACGGCGCCACGCTCGGCTTCCTCGGCGACCTCCTGATCGGCGACCCGCGCCGCGGCCACCCGGTGGCCGGCTTCGGGCGTGCCGCGGGGGTCCTGGAGAAGCGGCTGTGGCGCGACGACCGCGGCACCGGCACGGCGTACGCGGCGCTGTGCGTCGGCGGCGCGGTGGCCGCGGCCGCTCTCACGGAGCGGGCGGTGCGCGGCCGCCCGGCGCTGTCCGTCGCGCTCACCGCCGCCACCACCTGGTCCGTACTCGGCGGCACCTCGCTCGCACGCGAGGCCCGCGCGATCGGCGCGGCGCTGGAGGCCGGGGACCTGGCCGCCGCCCGGGCCCGGCTGCCGCACCTGTGCGGGCGGGACCCGTCCGCACTGGACGCCGACGCGATGGCCCGCGCCGTCGTCGAGTCGGTCGCCGAGAACACCTCGGACGCCGTGGTCGGCGCCCTCGTGTGGGGCGGTCTGGCCGGTGTGCCCGGCCTGGTCGGCTTCCGCGCCGCCAACACCCTGGACGCGATGGTCGGCCACCGCTCCCCGCGCCACCTGCGGTTCGGGTGGGCCGCCGCCCGGCTGGACGACGCCGTCGGCTACCCGGGGGCCAGGCTCACCGCCGTACTCGCCGCGCTGGCCGGGCCGTATCCGCGTACCGCGCTGGCCACCGCCCGGCGTGACGGGCCGCGCCATCCCTCCCCCAACGCGGGCCCGGTCGAGGCCGCGTTCGCGGGGGCGCTGCGGCTGCGGCTGGGCGGCACCCTGTCGTACGGCGGCCGTACCGAGCATCGCCCGGTGCTGGGCGCCGGGTTCCGCCCACCCGCCCCGGCCGACATCCGGCGCGCGATCCGCCTGTCCCGCCGGGTCGGCGCGCTGGCGCTGGGCGCGTCGGTGCTGCTGTCGGCGGCGCGCGGGGGCCGCCCGGCGGCGGGTCCGGTCGCAGGTCCGGTCATGGGTCCGGTCACGGCCGAGGGGGGCGCGGCGTGAAGGGGCTGCTGGTCGCCGGGACCGGTTCGGACACCGGCAAGAGCGTGGTGACCGCCGGGATCTGCCGGTGGCTGACCCGTCAGGGCCTGCGGGTGGCGCCGTTCAAGGGCCAGAACATGTCGCTCAACTCGTATGTCACCCGGGAGGGCGCCGAGATCGGCCGGGCGCAGGCGATGCAGGCGCAGGCGGCCCGGGTGGAGCCGTCGGCGCTGATGAACCCGGTGCTGCTCAAGCCCGGCGGCGACCACAGCAGCCAGGTGGTGGTGCTGGGCAAGCCGGTCGGCGAGCTGAGCGCGCGCGGCTACCACGGCGGCCGGCAGGCCGAGTTGCTGGGGACCGTGGTGGAGTGCCTGGAGGAGCTGGGCCGCGGCCACGACGCCGTGATCTGCGAGGGCGCGGGCAGCCCCGCCGAGATCAACCTGCGCCGCACCGACATCGTCAACATGGCCGTGGCCAGGAGCGCGGGGCTGCCGGTGATGGTGGTCGGCGACATCGACCGCGGCGGCGTCTTCGCGTCGTTCTACGGCACGACCGCCCTGCTCGCACCGGAGGACCAGCGGCTCGTCGCAGGCTACCTGGTGAACAAGTTCCGCGGTGACGTGTCGCTGCTCCAGCCCGGCCTGGACATGCTGCGCAACCTCACCGGCCGCCCCACCCTCGGCGTGCTCCCCTTCGCGCACGGTCTGGGCATCGACGAGGAGGACGGGCTGCGGGTGTCGCTGCGCGGTGCGGTGCGCGAGTCCGCGGTCGAACCGCCCTACGGCGACGAGGTGTTGCGGGTCGCGGTGGCCGCGCTGCCGCTGATGTCGAACTTCACCGACCTCGACGCGCTCGCCGCCGAACCCGGGGTCGTGGTGCGGTTCGTGGACCGCCCGGACGAACTCGCTGACGCCGACCTGGTCGTGCTGCCCGGCACCCGCGGCACCGTCCGCGCGCTGGCCTGGCTGCGCGAACGCGGCCTCGCCGACGCGGTACATCGGCGCGCCGCCGAGGGCCGCCCGGTCCTCGGAATCTGCGGCGGCTTCCAACTCCTCGCCCAACGCATCGAGGACGATGTGGAGTCGAGGGCCGGTACGGTCGCGGGCCTCGGCCTGCTGCCGGTCCGGGTCCGCTTCGCCCGCGAGAAGACCCTCGCCCGTCCGGAGGGCACGCAGTACGGCGAGCCCGTGCGCGGCTACGAGATCCACCACGGGGTGGCCGAACTCCTCGGCGGCGACGAGCCGTTCCTCGACGGCTGCCGGGTCGGCGCGGTGTGGGGCACCCACTGGCACGGGTCGCTGGAGAGCGACGGCTTCCGGCGGGCGTTCCTTCGCGAGGTGGCCGCGGCGGCGGGGCGACGGTTCGTCCCGGCGCCCGACACCCGCTTCGAGGCTTTGCGGGAGGACCAGTTGGAGCGGCTGGCGGACCTGGTCGAGGAGCACGCCGACACCGGCGCACTGCTGCGGCTGATCGAGCACGGCCCGCCGGACGGCCTGCCGGTCCTGCCGCCGGGGGCGCCGTGACCGCGTTCACCCCCGCCCATGCGGGGAGCGGAGAGCCCGAACAGCGGTGCAGTTCGCCGTGCCCGGATCACCCCCGCGGCAGCGAAGATCCCTCGTCACAGCATGGTGGGTGCGAGTCCACATCCGACCGATCGAACGCCTTTTCACTCGAAGGAGTGACCGCTTCATGAGCATTCCCTACCCGTTCTCGGCGATCGTCGGCCAGGAGGATCTGCGGTTGGGGCTGCTGCTCAACGCGATCAGCCCATCGGTGGGCGGCATCCTCGTCCGAGGCGAGAAGGGGACGGCCAAAACCACGACCGTACGCGCGCTCGCCTCGCTGCTGCCTGATCTCGCGGTGGTTGCCGGTTGCCGGTTCAGCTGCGCCCCCGCCTCCCCGGACCCGGACTGCCCGGACGGGCCGCACCCGGTGGACGAGGAGGGGATACCGCGCCCCGCGAGGCTGGTCGAGTTGCCGGTGGGCGCCTCGGAGGACCGGCTGGTCGGCGCGCTCGACATCGAACGGGCGCTCGCCGAGGGGGTGAAGGCGTTCGAGCCCGGGCTGCTGGCCGACGCGCACCGGGGGGTTCTGTACGTCGACGAGGTCAATCTGCTCCATGACCATCTCGTGGACGTATTGCTGGACGCCGCCGCGACGGGCGCGAGTTACGTGGAGCGCGAGGGCGTGTCGGTGCGGCACGCGGCGCGCTTCCTGCTGGTGGGCACGATGAACCCGGAAGAGGGCGAGCTGCGGCCGCAGTTGCTCGACCGGTTCGGGCTGACCGTGGAGGTCACCGCCTCGCGCGAGACCGACCAGCGGGTGGAGGTCGTACGGCGGCGGCTGGCCTACGACGCGGACCCGGCGCGGTTCGCGTCGCGGTGGGCGGCCGACGAGCAGGAGATGCGCGAACGGATCGCGGCCGCACGGGAGTTGTTGCCGACGGTGGTGCTCGGGGACGCGGTGCTGCGGCAGATCGCGGCGACCTGCGCGGCGTTCGAGGTGGACGGGATGCGCGCGGACATCGTGATGGCGCGGACCGCGACCGCGCTGGCGGCGTGGGCGGGCCGCACCGAGGTGACGGCGGCGGACGTACGGCAGGCCGCGCTGCTGGCGCTGCCGCACCGCCGGCGCCGCAATCCGTTCGACGCGCCCGGCCTCGACGAGGAGAAGCTGGACGAGACGCTGGAGCAGGCGCGGCAGGAGGCGGAACGGGCCGAGGCCGAGGGCCGGGGTCCGGACGAGGACCCGGCGCCGGAGCCCGACCCCGACTCCGACCCCGACGGCGGTCCCGAGAACGGCGGCCCCGACGGTGGCGGGCCGGGCGGCGGTGGCGGGGTGCCGCCGCAGCGCGACCCGGGCGTGGACCCCGCGAGCGGCTCCACCACTCCGGACACCGGGTCCGAAGCGACTCCCCCGCCCCCGGGGGCCGGCACGGAATCGGGAACAGGAGCCGGCTCGGCCCTCGCCGCCGCCTCCGAGCAGCCGTCGTCCGCGGCCGGGGAACCGTACAAGACGCGGATGTTGACGGTGCCCGGGATGGGTGAGGGTGCGGCGGGGCGG
>NZ_JACEGK010000568.1:0-4914 GCF_056859195.1 Streptomyces sp. NH27 | reverse complement strand
GTCGTCGAAGAAGTACGCGACCGGAATCTGGAAGAACTGCGCGAGCGCCTCCAGATGGCGCTTGGTCGGGTTGGTCCGCCGACCGCTGCGCAACTGCCACAGGTAGGTGGTCGAGAAGCTCTCCCCGGTCGCCTCCCGGCAGGCGCGCGCGACTTCCTCGTGGGTGTACGCCTCGCGATCCGGTCGGCGCACCACGCGGAAGAGCGAGTCGATCTTCTCCGCCAGGGTCGTCGCCCCGGGCGCCGCCCCGTCCCCGTCAACCATGCGTTGATTCCACCGCCCCCGCCGTGAACCGGAACCTCATCGTATAGGTGTGGAGCGGGAGTTGGCACTGCCGAGCGGACTCCTTCCGGTGCCGCCGGGCCGGCTCTGCCCGGCGCCGCGGAGCCGGCTGCGTCCGGCCGCCCGCGCCGCAGTGACGCGGGTCGGGCCGGGCAGGGTGCGGGCGTGCGGTCAGTAGCGCAGCACCGCCGCGATGTGACCGGAGTCCGCGAGGTGCCCGTCGGGGACGAACCGCACCCGCGCCCCGGTGTCCAGGGCCTGCTCGGCGATCTCGTCCACGATGTCGTCGCGGGCGCCGCGCTCGTCCGCGCCGGCCGGCACCAGGTGGTCACCGTCGTCCCTGACCGTGGTCCGGTAGCCGTCCTCGATCGCCACCAGCGCGGCGCGGCCCTCGGTCACCGACTGCCACACCTCGTCCACGCCGCCGGCGAACGCCCTGCGGCCCCGGGCCCGATCCAGGTCGTCGAGCACCGCGGCGACCGCCCGCTCGTCGCGCTCCCGGTCGGCGTCCGCGACCGCCCGGGCCAGCGCCTCGCCCGGTCCCTGGGCGAGCCCGCCGTGGCCGACGTGCGCCACCGCGTCCCTGGCCACCGGGCCGACCTCGTCCAGCGCGCTGATCGCCTCCGGCTCGCCCACCAGGTACAGCGGCTGCGGGTCGGCCGCCTGCACCGCCGCCACCGCCTCGGTGACCTCCCGCAGGAAGATCCGGGTGTCCTCGTCGTTGAAGGTGCTGGGGGTGTCCCCGATCTGCTCCTGCCGCTCCGGGTCGAAGTCGATCGGCGCCCGCCGCACCGGGAACGGGCCCGTCTCCTGCTGTGGGGCGTGCTGGCGGCCGCCGCTCCACATCGTCGCCACGTCCGCGGACAGTGCCAGCACCCGGAACGGCTGGTTCGCCGCATAGGCCGCCACCAGGTTGCGGGTCAGGAACGTCTGCGCCAGCAGCACCCGCTCCGGCACCGACCGCTCCAGCGACCACACGTGGTGCTCGCCGGGCGCGGCGAAGATCGCCAGGCCGTCCTCGGCGTACACCAGGTCCACCTCGGCCAGCGCCTGGTCGAGCTGGCCGATCACGTCGATCCGGTCCGCCCTGGCGACCTCCGGGTCGCTGTGCACCGCGTTCTTCGCCTCCTCCAGGAGGTTGCGCAGTCGTACGGCGTCCTGCGCGTTGTCCGGCTCGCGCCGGTGGGTGGGCAGCAGCACCGAGACCGCCGGGTACTTGCGGGGCCGGCGCAACTCGGCGAGCGCGGCAGGAGTCAGCGGCTGGTGCATGGAGGGCATGGGCGGACCTTTCCGGCGGCTGGCGAAGACGCGGGCGGCGACGGAGCGCGCGGGATGCGCGCGGAGCCGGAGCGGGCGGACGCGGTACGGCCGGGGCGCGGATACGCGCCTTCAGCCGCGGACGCGGCCCCCGAACCGTCTGGTCGTCTTCCCTTTCACTTCCACTTCTGTCCCTTCCTGGATATATCAATCAGTCGACTTCCGCAGCCCAGCGGACCCGACCAGCCCGTCCGCGGCCCACGCCACCGCGTCCGCCCGGCTCCCGCGCACTTCTGCGCCCGTCGCCAGCGCGCCATGCCCGTACGCCTTCCCGCCCGGCACCACGCACACCCGGTGCCCCGCCGCGATGACCCGCGCCAGCGCCGCCTCCAGCATCGCCCGGGCCGGCGGCCGCACCCACATCACCTCGGCGAGGTCCAGCACCAGCCACCCCGGGCGGTCCGGCGTCACCGACGCGAGCGCGTACAGCACCCGCTCCATCGCCGTGAAGTCCAGTTCGCCGCGCGCGGCCACCAGCGCGATCCGCCGCCCCTCCCGCGCCAGCAGCTCCCGCTCGGCCGGCGGGCGGTCCGGACCCGGGGGCCACCGCTCCGCCGTCGTGCACGCCGTGACCGTGGCCGGGCCCGGCGCGGGCGCGTGCATCAGGTGCATCCCGAACCGCCGGGACATCTCGCGCAGCGCCGCCACCGCCCGCACCGGGCTGCCGGTGGGGTCCAGCGGCGGGCTGTAGCAGGCGATCCCGAACCGGCCCGGGCTCGCCGCGGTCAGCCCGCCCGACACCCCGCTCTTGGCCGGCAGCCCGACCCGTACCAGCCAGTCACCGGCCGCGTCGTACATCCCGCAGGTCGCCATCACCGCCAGCACCTGCACCGCGACCGGCTCGGGCACCACGGTCCGGCCGGTCACCGGGTTGACGCCGCCGGCCGCCAGCGTCGCCGCCATGACGGCCAGGTCCACGGTGTCCACCCGCACCGCGCACTGCCGGAAGTACGTCTCCACCGCCGCCTGCGGCTCGGTGCGCAGCGAACCTGCGGCGTGCATCAGGTAGGCCAGCGCGCGGTTGCGGTCACCGGTCGCGGACTCCGAGCGGAACACCTCCTCGTCGACCTCCAGCCGGCGCCCGGCGAACGCGCTCAGGCCCTCCAGCACCCGCGCGAACCGCTCCTGCGGGCTGGCGGCCGGAACCAGGTCGGTGGTCGCGATCGCACCCGCGTTGATCATCGGGTTCGCCGGGCGCCCGGTGCCGCGCTCCAGGCTGATCGCGTTGAACGCGTCACCGCTCGGCTCGTTGCCCACCCAGCGGTGGAACTCGTCGAGCCCCAACTCCGCCAGCGCCAGCGCGTACACGAAGGGCTTGGACACCGACTGGATCGAGAACGGCACCCGGGAGCGCCCCGCCTGGTACCGGTGGCCGTCCATGCTCACCAGCGCCAGCCCGAAGTCACCCGGGTCGGCGAGTGCGAGCTTCGGGATGTACGACGCGACCTCGCCGTCGGTGACCGGCATCAACTGCCGGTGCACCTCGGCAAGACCCGCGCTGATCACGTCGAGCGGCGCCGTGTCGGCCATGCGTCCATGCTTGGCGCGGCGAGGCGGGTCCGCAACGCGGGGGAGCGGTCGCCCGGCCGGCCGGCCGGTGGCCGCGGGCACGCCAGGGGGTCGCCGACCGGACGGGCCGCCGACCCCCTGCCCGTGACACACGCACAGTGGTGTGCGAAGCTGCCGAGCGCGAGGGGGAGGCGTTGCGGTTGACGGGGCGGGAGTCGGGAACAGGCGCGGGAACCACCGGACTGGGCGGGGGCCGGGTGGCCCTGGCCGTCATCGTGGTGGCGGGCATCGGCGTGGCGGCCCTGCTGCTGCGGCCGGACAGCGGGGCGAACAGCCAGGGCCGGGGACCGCTCGGCGGCAACGGAGCCGCCGTCGGCATCGCGGCGCTGTGGCTGGTGGCCGCGATCGCGGTGAACAAGCGCTACCGCGAACAGTTCAGCCAGTACGACGAGCGCCGCACCGCCACCCAGCAGCGGCTGGCCGACGTGGTCCGCCACACGCTGATGATCGCCCCGGTGGCCGTGCCCGTCGTGCTGCTCGGGCTGCACGACTTCCATGTCGGCGCGGGCCGGTCCGCGCCTGGCCGGAAGCCGGTGCCGTTCCGCTCGGACGACATCTACCATCGGGCGCCACCGAGCCATCGGTCGAGCGGTGGCAAGGAACTGCACATCCCGGGCTGGCTGCTGCATCTGATCATCGGCCTGGCGATCGCCGCGGTCCTCCTCGCCGTCGCGTACGCCGTCCGGTACCTGCTGCGGATGCTGCCCCGGCCCGAGCGGACGGCGCCACTGGGCACCTTCGGCCTCGTGGACGACGACGAGGAACTCCTCGCCCAGGCCATCCACTCCGGCCGCCGCGCCCTGCTCGACAACGACGACGCCCGGGCCGCGGTGATCGCCTGCTACGCCGCGATGGAGACCTCGCTCGCCGCGTCCGGGGTCGCCCGGCGCGCCTCGGACAGCCCGCAGGACCTGCTGGAGCGCGCGGCGGGCGGCGACCTGCTGACCGGCCCGGCCGCCGGCGACCTGACCGAACTGTTCCGCGAGGCCCGCTACTCCACCCACCCCATGGACGACGGCCACCGCCGGCGGGCCTTCGACGCGCTCGCCGAGATCGCCGCACAGCTCGAACGGCGGGCCGCCGCTGCCTTTGACCCGGCCGATGCCGCCACCGCGGAGGCCCGCCCGTGATCGAGAGCCCCGACACCCGGACCTCCACCCGCACGCGCGAGGCCGATACGTCCGCCGCTGGCTCCGCCTCGCCGGCGTCCTCCCGCACCGTGGTCGGCGCCCTCACCGCGGGCGGCGTCCTCGCGATCGCCCTGGTCGCCCTCACCGACGGCGTCGCCGCGGCCGGCACCGCACTGGTGCTGCTCGCCGTCGTCGCCCTGGCCGTGGCCCGCTACGTCGCCGGCGGTGACGCCCAGGACAGCGGCTACCGCAGAAGCGTGCGGCTGCTGAGCAGCCGCGCCCCCGCGCTCGGCGAGTGGCAGCGCATCGTGGACCACTCGTTCGGCGAGGAAGGCGCCGTGTACTTCGCCACCACCCTGCGGCCGCAACTCCAGCGGGTCTTCGCGGCCCGGCTGGCCGAGAAGCACGGCATCGACCTGGACCGCGCCCCGCAGCGGGCCGGCGCGCTGGTGGGCGCCGACCTGTGGCCGTGGATCGACCCGTCCCAGCCGCCGCCGTCGCCGATGAGCACGTGGTTGCCGGAGGTGTAGGCGCGGGCGCCGATCTCACTGGCGGAGCGCTGGGCGGCGGTCCCGGTGTGCAGCCGAAATCGGAGAAGTCCGCTCCGATCCGGGCC
>NZ_JACEGK010000567.1:0-4940 GCF_056859195.1 Streptomyces sp. NH27 | reverse complement strand
TCCCAGTGGCGTCGGCCACAGAAGGGCTTTCCCACGGTCCCATTGATGGGAATTCGGGTTATAACTTCCGAAGTGGTGCGCAATGGCACTTAATTGATCATCACTGACGAAGTGACCGATTCCATATGCTTCGCGGCATTTCACCGTCCTGCGAAGAAAGGTGCGTATTGTGGCCGCTTATCTGTGTCCTCCCGCGGTGATACACGGCGAGCACGCCGTGCAGACCGGCCGGATCCTGGCCGAAGTACGTGAACGGCATCCCCACGCACCGTGGCTGTCGCGGATCGGCGGCATCGCGGACTCCACGGGGATCGCCTCCCGCGGGTGGATGCTGCCGCTGAGCGCCGCCGTCGCGCCCGGCGCCGAGGGCGGCCTGCGGACCCCGGGGGTCGCTCCGGCCCGGGAGGCGCTGGCCCGTGACGGGTTCGGCGAGCAGGACGTGGACCGGGTGATCGCCGCGCTCGAAGCCATACCGGCGCCGCAGACCGTGCAGGAGCGCACCGCGCCGGCCTGGGAAGCCGTGCAGGCGTACGGCGAGCGGGCGGCGCGCGGCGCCCTGCAGATCGCCGGTCTTGACGCCTCCGACGTCGACTGCCTGATCACCAGTCACTCCACCACCCCGGCACTGCCGGGACTCGACGTCTCGCTGGCCAACCGGCTGCCGCTGCGCGACGACGTGCTGCTCCTCCCGGCCGCGCAGTGGGCGTGCATCGCCGGGACCCGCTCGCTCGCACTGGCGGCCGACCTGGTGGCCGCGGACCCCGACCGCGTGGTGCTGGTCGTCATCTCGGAGGCGCTGAGCACCACCTACCAGCCCGCGGACGACACGCTGGAGTCCCTGATCGTCCGGCTGCTGTTCGCGGACACCGCCGTCGCCGCGGTGGTCACCGGCCGCCGGCGGCCGGAGTCGGTGCTACGGCTCGATGCCGCCTGGCACCACACGCTGCCCGGCACCCAGGGCCTGCACCGGCTGGACACGCGCACCGACGGCACGCACTTCGTGATGGACCGGCGCGGGCCGCGCGCGGTGCAGAACACGGTCACCGCGATGTGGGAGTGGCTGGGTCGCCGCCACCAGGACGACGCCTCCCCCTGGCATCCCGACCTCCTGCTCGCGCACCCCGGCGGGACCCGGGTGCTGGAGTACATGGAGCAGACGATGCCCGAGGAGTGGCCGGCCGGGATGCTGGAGTACAGCCGGGACAGCTACACCACCGGCAACCGCGGCGGCGCGGCCGTGTTCGACATCCTGCGGCGCGCGCACGACGCCGGCCAGCAGCCGGGCAGCCGTACCGTGCTGTACGCGGCGGCGCCGGGACTCACGGCCACGGCGGTGGAAGGGGAATGGCTGTAGCGCGAGCGCGCCTCCCGCGCCGTCCGCGCACCTCCCGCGCCGATCCGTGCCGATTCGTGCCTCCGTTGCCACCCGCACGCTGCGCGCCTCTCGCGGCATCCGGCCGCGCTACCAGGCGAGTTCGGCCCAGACGACCTTGCCGGTCTCGGTCCACCGCACCCCCCAGTTGGTGGTGACCTTGTGGACGACGTACAGGCCGCGGCCGCTGTCGTCGAGCAGCCCCTTGCGGCCCAGCCGGGGCCGGCCGTTGCCGGTGTCGCCGACTTCGCACAGCAGGCCGCGAACGTCCTTGATCAGCCGTACGGTGATGGGTCCGGTGGCGAAGCGGCCGGCGTTGGTCACCAACTCGCTGATCAGCAGCAGCGCGTTGTCCCGGGTCTCGTCCCTGGCCTGCCACTGGCGCAGCCGCGTGGTGGCCAGGGCACGGGCCTGGGCGGCGGCGTCGTCGCGGGCCGGCAGCCGCCAGGTCGCGACGTCGCGCTTGCGACGGCCGGTCATGCGGGCGATCAGCAGGGTCATGTCGTCGCGCAGGCGGCTGCGCGGGGTGAGCTCGGCCACCAGCCGCCGCGCGGCCTGTTGCAGGTCGTCCCACGGATGCACCTTGCCCACCGCGCCCGCCAGCCTGTCGATGCCCTCGTCGATCGAGACCGCCGGGTCCTCCACCAGGCCGTCGGTGTAGAGGGCGATCAAGGCCCCGGGGGGCGCGGCGAACGTGTGCGTCTCGAACGGCTCCCGCAGGGCGAATTCGGTGCCCAGGCCGGGGTGGGGCGGCACCGCGAGAATCTCGGCGGTCCCGTCGGGAAGGACGAGCACCGGCGGGAGGTGGCCCGCGCTGGACATCACCACCTGGTGGCCGACCGGGTCGTACACGGCGATGCAACAGGTCGAGCCGAGGGCGCTGTAGCCGGCCGTCAGGCCCGGCTCCGCGTCGTCCAGCAGCGTGACGGTCTCGTCCAGGTGCTCCAGCACCTCGTCGGGCGCCAGTCCGGCCGACAGCAGCGCCCGGGCCTCCGTGCTCAGCTGGCCCATGGCCGCCGCGGCCGCCAGGCCGTGCCCGACGACGTCGCCGACCACCAGCGCGGTACGGCCGCCCGGCAGCGGAAAGCTGTTCACCCAGTCGCCGCCGACGCCCGCGCTGTCGGGGGTGGTGGGCTGGTAGACGCTGGCGACCTCGATGGTGTCGCTCCCGGCGCGCGGCAGCAGCCGGCGTTGCAGCGCCAGCACCTGGGCGTGCTCGCGCTGGTGCTGGCGGGCCAGATCGACGTGGTGGGCGGTTCGGGACGCCAGTTCCTGGAGGTCGAGCAGTTCGCTGTCCCGGAAGGGACGGTCCGGCCGGCGCCATATCTCCGCCACGCCCAGCACGATGGGCGGCCTGCCGTCGGGTCCCTCCAGGACCAGCGGTATGCACGCCAGGCTCGCGGGCCGGTCGCCGGGCAACAGGGCCCGCACCAGCCGCGGATCGCCGAGCGCCCGCTCGATCGTCCTCCGGTCGGGAATGACGATGGGCCGCGCGACGTCCGCCCGCCTGGCCGCGATGGACAGCAGGCGGTTCGCTTCGCCGGGCAGGTTGTCGCCGGGGGTCAGATAGCCGTCCGGCCACGCCCGGTCGGGCACCAGGGCCGCCCGCCGCAGCCGGATGCGCCCCGGCGGCTGCTCGGTGACGGCCTCGCCGGTCCACACGGCGTAGTCGAGATCGACCGCGGCGACGTCCGCCCAGGTCAGCAGGGACTGGGCCAGGGACTGCGCGGTCTCGCCGATGTCGAGCGAGGTCCCGATGGCGGTCTCGGCGGCGTACAGGTGCAGCCGCTTGGCCATGGCGATCAGGGAGACGGTCAGGCCGTCGCGGGACGCCGCGGCGGGCAGGACGCTCATGGAGACCAGCAGTTCCGTGCCGTCGTCCCGCAGCAGGCGCTGGACCCGGGCGACGTGCGGCTCCCGCGTCTCGCTCACCTGCCGCAGCCGCCGTGTGACCGTCGGGATGTCCCCGGGGGGCAGCAGATCGGCGAACGGCCTGCCGGGGGCGATCGTCAGCCCCTCGAAGGCGGGGGCCTGCAGGCTGCAGCGGGTGATGTTCAGCTCCTGGTCCAGGTCCACGGCGCCGAGTATCTGCTCCTGGCTTTCGTTGACATGCTCGGCGCTTCCGGGCTGATCCGCGCGCTGCGAAGTGGCCGGGCCGACCGCCGCCAGGGCACGGCTGACCTGGTCCGACGGCAACGAAGAAGAGGGGGATGGTGTGGAGTCCATACGGCTCTCTCAGCTCGCTCGCCAACCCCCGGCGCACGACCGGAGGCATACCGAGTTTCTTCGCGCGAAGAAGCCCCGAGATCCCCTACCGCACACCCATTGAATAACACTCGCAGCCGCTCCGCCCGCAAGATCGATCACGCAAAGAGAGCGGTCGGCTACCGCATGCGTGCCGCGCCGCGGAATCCCTGGAGTGGCGCCCGTGAATACGCGGCGGAATCGGAGAGCGGCTGTTCGCGGGCAGCGCCGCATCGGACGCCCCGCCGTCGCCCCGTTGCCTACCGCGGCCCTGCGGGACCCGCTCGACTACAGGCGTGTAGACGTCGGCGCCTGGTTCTGACTAAGGTATGCCTTCGCTAAGAACGGTCGGACCCACCGGTCCGTTACAAGGAGCGAGACACATGTGGGACGACGCGTTCCCGAGCTTTCTGATCGGGCTGCGAGAAGGACTTGAGGCGGGCCTGATCATATCGATCCTGATCGCCACCCTGGTACGCGCGGACGCGAGAGCGCGGCTGCCACAAGTATGGACGGGTGTGCTGGCCGCGATCGCCCTGGCGATGAGTTTCGGCGCGGTCCTCACCTTCACCGCCGCCGGCCTGTCGGCCACCGCGCAGGAGGCGTTCGGCGGCACGCTGAGCGTCCTGGCCGTCGCGTTCGTCACGGCGATGGTCTTCTGGATGCGCCGCTCCGCGCGGCACCTGTCCGGGGAGATCAGGGAGAAGGTCACCGCCGCGCTCGCCATGGGCTCGGGCATGCTGGTGGTCACCTCCTTCCTCGCGGTGGGCCGCGAGGGCCTGGAGACCGCGCTCTTCCTGTGGACGACGGCACGCGCCGCGGGCGAGTCCACCGGGCCGATGCTCGGCGCCGGCATCGGTCTGGTCATCGCCGCCGGCCTGTGCTGGGGCCTGTACCGCCGGGTGCTGAAGATCAACCTCACCAGGTTCTTCACCGCGACCGGCGCCGTCCTGATCGTGATCGCCGCCGGTGTGCTGGGCTACGGCCTGCGCGACCTCCAGGAGGGCCGGGTGCTGCCGGGCCGCACCGCGTACGCCGTCGACCTGAGCGGCCACGTCGACGCCGGTTCCTGGTACGCCACCCTCGTCCAGGGCGTGCTGAATCTGACCCCCACCATGACCTGGCTCCAAGTCGTCGCGTACGTCGGGTACTTGGCAGTGGTGATGACGCTCTTCGTCCGGGGTGTCAGGGCGCCCCGGGCGCCGGCCGAACGGCCACGCGTCCCCGCCGGGTCCACCGGGTCCACTGGGTCCACCGCCGTCGGCTCGCCGGAGCGGGAGAGTACGGACGCACCTGCGGGGGCGAACGCATCGGCCCCCGGCCC
>NZ_JACEGK010000566.1:0-4942 GCF_056859195.1 Streptomyces sp. NH27 | reverse complement strand
CTCATGAAGGGGAGCACATGACCACCAGTCAGGCCGGCCGCGATCTCGACACGAGCAAGGCGCACTCGGCCCGGATGTACGACTACTTCCTCGGCGGCAAGGACCACTTCGAGATCGACGAGGAGGCGGCCCTGGTCGCCGCCCGGGCCCACCCCGGCATCTACATGACGGCGCGCGAGAACCGGGCGTTCATGCACCGGGCCACCCGGGTCCTGGCCCAGGAGCACGGCATCCGCCAGTGGCTCGACATCGGCACGGGCATACCGACCGAGCCCAACCTGCACCAGGTGGCCCAGTCCGTCGCGCGCGACGCCCGCGTCGTGTACGCGGACAACGACCCGCTCGTCCTCAAGTACGCCGAACGCCTGATGCGCAGCACGACACAGGGACGCACGGCCTACGTCGAGGCCGACATCACCGACCCCGATGCGCTGATGAACTCCGTGGAGGACGCGGGAGTCCTGGACTTCGACCAGCCCATCGCCCTCTCCCTCAACGCGCTCATGCACTTCATCACCGACCCGCACGACCCGTACGCCATCGTCCGTCGGCTGCTCGACCCGCTCCCGGCGGGCAGCGCCCTCGCCATGAACCACTGCACGCCCGATTTCGACCCCGTCACCTGGAACAAGGTCGCGGAGGTCTACACGAAGTCCGGGTCGCCGGTGCAGTTCCGTTCGCACAGCAACGTCCGCCGCTTCTTCGACGGGCTCGACCTGGTCGACCCCGGCATCTGCTGCTGCCACCGCTGGCGGCCCGCCGAACCCGCCGCGAATGGGGCGGAGATCACGGACGCGCAGATCAGCCTGCTGGCAGGCGTAGGCATCAAACGCTAGTGCCGTGAACGGAGCCCGGCCGGCCGGCTGTTCGACCGGTCGGTCGGCCGGCCGTTCAACCGGCAGTTCGACCGGCTGGGCGCATGCCTCCGCGGCGTCCGGCGTAGTTCGCCGCGCCCCTTCCCCGACCGCACGGGACGGGGCGCGGCGGCATGCGGAGGGCCTACTCCCGCTCGCCCGGCGGGACTTCCGGCGCGAGGTCGGCGATCGTGGCCCGCAGCCAGGCGCGGTCCGCCCGGCTGGTCGCCGCGGCGAGGGTGAGCATGCCCTTGCGGAACCGGTCGCTCATCTCGGCGGCGCGCAGCGGCCTGCCGTCCGCATAGAAGTAGCTGGCCGGCCCTTCCATGAACTCCAGCCGGCGGCGCAGGACCCGGGCCTGGTCGGCAGGATCGGGCAGGCGGCCGAGGAAGGCGAGCAGCACGAGGAACGAGTTGCGGTCGGTGACCTCGACCTCGTCCGGCTCGCGGAGCCTGCGGAGCAACTCGGACCGGCCCGCGGCGGTCAGGGACAGGACCTGACGCGGGGTGGCCCCGCGGCCCGGCTCCTCCTGCCGTTCCAGCAGTCCGGCCTTCCGCAGCCGGTTCAGCGCGGGGTAGAGCGCCCCGTCGCTGACCGGCCGGACATGGCCCGACAGGCCCGAGATCCGCGCCCGGAGCTCGTAGGCATGCAGCGGCTCCTCGGCCAGGAATCCCAGGATGCTCAAGGTCAGCACGCCGCCATCCTACCGGGCGGTCGCACTAATAGTGCTACCTCTTATCGTGTTGCCTCTCATCGAGTGCCTCGATTAGAGTGCCTGCCATGTCGACGTTCATTCTGGTTCCCGGCGGCTGGCACGGCGGATGGTACTTCCGACGGATCGCCGACACCCTCCGAAGCCAAGGTCACTCGGCCTTCCCGGTAACACTCACCGGCGTGGGCGAGCGGGCCCACCTGCGCACCGCGACGACCAACCTGGACACCCACATCCAGGACGTGGTCAGCCTCTTCGAGGCGGAAGAGATCCACGACGCCGTGCTGATCGGGCACAGCTCCGCCGGCATGGTCATCACCGGTGCCGCGGCCCGCCTGCCCGGACGCATCCGGCGGCTGGTCTACAGCGACGCCTACGTCCCCGCTGACGGCGAGTCCTGCTTCGATCTCACCACGCCGGCCTTCCGGGAACTGTTCATCCGGGGCGCCCGGGCCGACGGCTACAGCGTTCAGCCTCCGCCGGGCCTGGACCCGCGGACGACCCCGCACCCGCTCGCGGCGTTCCTGCAGAAGATCCGGCTCGACGGCCCACCACCGATCCGCCGCAAGGACTACATCTACCTGGAGAACTGGTCCGGCACCCCTTTCACCGAGGTCTACCAACGGCTGCGCCACGACCCGGACTGGCACGTGCACACCCTGCCGATCGGACACAACGTGGCCGCCGAAGCCCCCGAAGCCTTCGTGAAGATCCTGCTGGAGGAGTGAACCGGATTCGATGGGCAAGGCCGTCGGAGGCAGCGCAGCACGGCCGTCGGAGGCAGCAAGGCTGCCGGACGGGGCACGGCCGTCGGAAAACAGTCCCGCCGCTTCGCAACCAACCCGAAGCGGCGCGACGGAACTTCCTTGGGAACGAACTCAGCCGCTGTGGGAGACGGTGAGCCCGTAGAAGGCGACGCGCGCGCCGTTGGTGGTGCTGTCGGAGGAGGACTGGTTGTAGGAACCGGCCTTGAAGTACTGCTTGTAGGCGTCGAAGGACGACGGGATGGAGTAGTTCGTGGTGCTGCCGTTGACCGTCAGGTTGATGGTGTTCCCGCCGGAGACCGCGATCGCGTAGCTCCACGTCTTGCCGATCGACACGTGGCCGACCGTGTGCGTGGTCTGGCCGCCGGACGGCGAGTTCTCCAGGCCGGCGACGATGTCGCCGTTGGAGTGGTAGTACAGCTCGATCAGCGGCTTGGTGGACGACCCGCCGCTGCCGAGGTGGATCTGGCCGACGCAGACGTTCGACGTCACGGAGACCACGCGCAGCGTCGCGTTGAGCTGGTGGCTGCCGCCGAGCGACCAGTCCGCGGCACTGCCGTTGGAGTTCATCTCGCGCAACTCGGAGCGGGCGTAGTTGGAGTTGGGCGTGGTGACGCCCTTCTCCGGTGCCCAGAAGGTCATCGCGCCGTCGCGGGTGTCGGTGTAGAAGTACGAGTCCTGGAAGCCGTCGTCACCCTGGAGCCGGGAGGACGAGATGGTGGTCGGCGAGCCCGGGGAGCCGACCGGCTCCTGCAACTCCCATACCGACAGGTTGAAGTTGCCGCCGGGCGCCTTGGTGGGGGACGCGGCGCTCGCGCTGGTGCTGGTGCCGAGGAGACCGAGGGCGGCGACTGTACCCATGGCGGTCACCATGAGGAGGAGCTTGGAGCGGATTCTCATGTGGGGGGAACCTTCCGTGCTCGATGTTCACTGACGTGAACTAGGTCTAGTCCTTTGGACATCCACCTGAATAGCACGGCTGGAGCGGGCCGTCAACGACCCCGTATGGGAACGCAGTTCATGTTGATGAACCTCGCGCGGCGGCGGCGCGGCCAGGCCCGTCGGTCACGGCAGGGTCCGTACGGGCGGACCCGTACGGAAGAGTCGGTCCGGAAGAGCCGGTACGGAAGGGCCGACACGTCCGGAAGGGCGGGTACCGGCGATTCGGTACCGCGATTCGTCAGCGACCCGCCCGCCACGGACCCGCTACAGGCCCGTCACCGAACTCGACGCCGTGAGCTCGTAGACGAGGGTGATCTCGCGCCGCTCGCCCGGGCCGAGGCTCAACGCGTAGCGGACGATGCCCTCGTCGTCGACCTCGTCGGGCACGGGTGACGAGGAGTCGTTCCGCACCCGCACCTCGACCGCCGAGACCTCCGAGACCGGGACGCGCTCGCGGATCACCAGTTCCTGCGCGCCGCCGCCGTCCGGTGCGTCGAGCCGGGAGACGAAGAGCCGTATCCGACGGGTGATCACCGTACGCTGGTTGATGGCGGCCAGGCCCGCGGTGTCGCGGCTCTCCTCGACCTGGCGGACCACCCGGAAGGTGTCCTCGCTGCCGAACGCCAGCCGGGCCTCCGCACCGGCGCCGGTGAACGCCAACTCGCCGCGGCCGACGAACCCGCTGCCCCGCACCAGGTCCACCGGGCCGGCCAGCAGCACATGGCCGGCCGCGTTGGCGAAGTGCGCGGTCGTCACCAGCAGCGGCGACAACTCGGGGGCGCAGGTGCGCTCCGCGCGGCAGGGGGCGGTGAAGGACGACAGGTGCACGCGGTGCGGCCGACCGTCCGAAGGGACGTCGACCGGGTGCGGGGCGGCCAGCGTACGCACCGCGCCGCCGTCGTCGAGCCCCGGCAGCCGCGCGGCCCCGGCCGCGGGAACCCCCGAGTCGCCCGCCGAGTCGGCGCCGACCGTACGGATCTCCTCCTCGCGCAGGTTCACCTCCACGGTGCGCCGCTCCTCCGCCGACCGCTCCCGCAACGTGAGGACGTCCTCGGTGAGCGCCGGCGGGTTCGCGGCCAGGGTGGGCCGCGCTGTGGACAGTGACAGCGCGACGCCGTGCCAGTCCTCGCCGGTGGCCTGCCACACGAACGCGTCGGTCTCCAGCCGTACGGAGCCCCGGTCCGCGCCGAGCGTCGCCCGGTAGCCGGGCCGCCACAGCGCGCACGGCACGAGGTGCGCCACCCGTACGTCCGCCGGTCCGGCGCCCTCCGCCTCCACGACGAGTTCGACGTGCGCGGTCAGCACCTGCGGTTCGCGTTCGGTGGCCGCCAACGCCGCCCGGGCCTCGCGCAGTTCCTCGCCGATGTCGTGCAACCGGCGGCGCAGCCGGTGCAGTTCGCCGATGCGGAGCTCCGCCTCCTGGTCGACCCGGTCCAGCCGGTCGGCCCAGCGCTCGGGGTCGGCGGCACCCGCGCCCGCGCCCTGCACGACGTCACGGTGCAGATCGGTCCTGGCCTGGTCGACCACGGCGAGCGCGTTCTCCTGACGCTGCTTCACCTGCTGCGCGTCGTACAGCTCCCGTTCCAGTTCGTGTACGTCGCGGCGCAACTCGGAGGCGTCGCGGCCGGGTTCGCCGGGCGGCGCGGGGGTGTACGCGCGGACCACACGGG
>NZ_JACEGK010000565.1:0-4944 GCF_056859195.1 Streptomyces sp. NH27 | reverse complement strand
CTCCGGCACCGGCCGCCCCGGCACCGGCTCCCGTCGCCCAGCCCGCACCCGTCGCCCCCGTCGCTCCGGCGGCGACCGGCTCGGGTGCCGGTGACGGCGCCTACGTCACCCCGCTGGTCCGCAAGCTCGCCGCCGAGAGCGGCGTGAACCTCGGCGCGGTGCGCGGTACCGGCGTCGGCGGCCGTATCCGCAAGCAGGACGTGCTCACCGCGGCCGAGGCCGCCAAGGCCGCCGCCGCACCGGCCGCTGCCGCGCCCAAGGCGGCGAAGTCCGTCGAGGTCTCGCCGCTGCGCGGCCAGACGGTCAAGATGACCCGGATGCGCAAGGTCATCGGCGAGAACATGATGCGGGCCCTGCACTCGCAGGCGCAGCTGACCAGCGTGGTCGAGGTGGACGTCACCCGGGTCATGCGGCTGCGTGGGCTGGCCAAGGAGTCCTTCGCGGCGCGCGAGGGCGTGAAGCTCTCGCCGATGCCGTTCTTCGTCAAGGCCGCCGCCCAGGCGCTCAAGGCCCACCCGGTGATCAACGCCCGCATCAACGAGGACGAGGGCACGATCAGCTACTTCGACACCGAGAACATCGGTATCGCGGTGGACTCCGAGAAGGGCCTGATGACCCCGGTCATCAAGGGCGCCGGCGACCTGAACATCGCGGGCATCGCCAAGAAGACCGCCGAGCTGGCGGGCAACGTCCGGGCCAGCAGGATCACCCCGGACGACCTGGCGGGCGCGACCTTCACGATCAGCAACACCGGTTCGCGCGGTGCGCTGTTCGACACGGTCATCGTGCCGCCGAACCAGGCCGCCATCCTCGGCATCGGCGCGACCGTCAAGCGCCCGGTGGTCGTGGAGACCGCCGAGGGCACGGTCATCGGCGTCCGGGACATGACGTACCTGGCGCTGTCCTACGACCACCGGCTGGTGGACGGTGCCGACGCGGCCCGCTACCTGACCGCGGTCAAGGAGATCCTGGAGGCGGGCGAGTTCGAGGTCGAGCTCGGCCTGTGAGCGCCTCCCGCGTCTGAGCAGCAGCGTCAACGGCGCCCCCGCCCCGTCCACCGGGTGCGGGGGCGCCGCCGCGTCCGCCCCCTCACCAGGCCACTCCCAGGGGCCGCGTCCCATCAGCCGCGTCCCGGCGGGCGGCAGGTTCACCGCCGCGTCGTATCGTCATAGACACGCAACAGTGAAGGAGCGCGCCCCATGGTCCAAGCCGCCGCCCCTCATCTGGTCGTGCACAGCCTGCGCGAGCAGATCCGCGAGCACATCCTCGACGGCATCGTCAGCGGCCGCTGGAAGCCGGGCGAGCGGATCGTGGAACGGCGGATCGCGGTCGAACTCCAGGTCAGCCAGACGCCGGTACGGGAGGCGCTGCGCGAGCTGGAGACGCTGCGGCTGATCGAGTCCGCGCCGAACAAGGGGGTCCGCGTGCGCGGGCTCACGGCGGCGGACGTCAAGGAGAGCTACCCGGTGCGGGCCGGTCTCGAGCAGGTCGCGGCGGAACTGGCGGCCGGCTCGCTCGCGGCGGACCCGAGCGCGCTGGCGCGCGAGGTGGCCGCGCTCCGGACGGCCGACACCGCCCTCGACGACGAGGCGCAGGTGCGGCACACCGTCGCCTTCCACCACGAGCTCGTCCGCGCGGCGGACAACGGCGTACTCCTGCACGTGTGGGAGTCGCTCGGCATCGAGGTGTGGACCACGCTGTCCATGCGGTGGCTGAGCCCCGCACCCCGCGCGTACGCCGACGAGCACCAGGAGCTGGTCGACGCGTTCGTGGCCCGCGACCCCCGGATCGGCGAGCTGATCAAGTCCCACGTGCTGAGCTGCGCCCCCCAGGTGTAGGCAACCGATCAAGGGCGCGGGGCACCCTGCGCCCCTTCGGTACGTTCCTCCAAGAGGGCGCCGCGCCACCGATTCCAAGGCGAAGTTCTACTGTCACTGGGTGCCTTAAAGGCTGGCACCGGGTGCCGACCTGTAGTTACTTGCCCGCAACCCATTGATCGATCATCGATCGCAGCGTAACGTCAATGGGTGGGGAGCAACCTGTCGTGCCCGACTCACACTTCCCACCCCCCTCCCTCCGTTGTCTGGAAGGCGGCACACACCCATGCCTGACGCCGTAGGCCGTACCCGGCCGAGTCAGCTCGACCAGATCCCCGACGTCGACCCGGAGGAGACCGCTGAATGGCGCGCGTCCCTGGACGCGGTCGCGAAAGCCGCAGGTCCACACAGGGCGGCGTACCTGATGCGCCGCACCCTGGAGAGCGGTAGCGAAAGCGGCCTCGCCCTGCCGACGCCGCTGGAGACCGAATACATCAACACCATCCCCACCGCCGCCGAGCCCCAGTACCCGGGCGACGAGGCGCTGGAGGCGCGGATCACCGCCTGGAACCGCTGGAACGCGGCGGCGATGGTCACCCACGGCAGCAAGCTCGGCCTCGGCGGCCACATCGCCACCTTCGCCTCGGCCGCCTGGCTCTACGAAACCGGGTTCCAGCACTTCTTCCGCGGCAAGGAAGGTGCGGGAAGCGGCGACCAGCTCTACATCCAGGGCCACGCCTCGCCCGGCATCTACGCCCGCGCGTTCCTCGACGGGCGGCTGACCGAGGCCCACCTGGACCGGTTCCGGCAGGAGGCCGCCGGCGACGGCCTGCCCTCCTACCCGCACCCGCGGCGGCTGCCGTGGCTGTGGGAGTTCCCGACCGTGTCGATGGGCCTCGGCCCGCTCTCGGCGATCTACCAGGCGCGCTTCAACCGCTACCTGGAGCACCGCGGCATCAAGGACACCTCGGCCTCGCACGTGTGGGCCTTCCTCGGCGACGGCGAGATGGACGAGCCGGAGTCGACCGCCGCCCTGGCGCTCGCCGCCCGTGAGGGCCTGGACAACCTGACGTACGTCATCAACTGCAACCTCCAGCGGCTGGACGGCCCGGTCCGCCCGAACTTCAAGATCGTGCAGGAGCTGGAGGCGCAGTTCCGCGCCGCCGGCTGGCACGTGGTGAAGGCGCTGTGGGGCGCGGCCTGGGACGAGGTGCTCGCCCAGGACGTCGACGGCGCGCTGATCCGCCGGCTGCGGGACACCCCGGACGCCCAGTTCCAGACCTACGCCACCAGCAACGCGGCCTATCTGCGCGAGCACTTCTTCGGCGCGGACGCCTCGCTGCGCGCGATCGGCGGGCGGCTCACCGACGCGAAGCTGCTGGAGCTCTTCCAGACCTCGCGCGCGGGCCACGAGCCGCGCAAGGTGTACGCGGCCTACCGCGCGGCGGTCGAGCACAAGGGCGCCCCCACGGTGATCCTCGCGCAGACCGTCAAGGGCTACACGCTCGGCGCGGGCTTCGAGTCCCGCAACGCCAACCACCAGATGAAGAAGCTCACCGGCGCGCAGTTCCGCACCATGCGCGACCTGCTGGAGCTGCCCATCCCGGACAGCGCGCTGGACACGGACGTGGTGCCGTACTGGCACCCGGGCGAGAACTCCCCCGAGGTCCGGTACCTGCGGGAGCGCCGGGCGGCCCTGGGCGGGCCGGCGCCGGCCCGCAAGGTCGTGGCGGCACCGCTGCCGCTGCCGCCGGAGAAGGCGTACCAGGTGCTGGAGAAGGGCTCCGGCAACCAGGAGATCGCCACCACCATGGCGTTCGTCCGGCTGGTGAAGGACCTGATGCGGGAGAAGGAGACCGGGCGCCGCTGGGTGCCGGTCGTGCCCGACGAGGCCCGTACCTTCGGCATGGAGTCGCTCTTCCCGTCCGCCGGCCTGTACTCGCCCAAGGGGCAGACCTACGACCCGGTCGACCGCAACCAACTGCTGTACTACAAGGAGGCGAAGGACGGCCAGATCCTCAACGAGGGGATCACCGAGGCCGGTTCGCTCGCCGACTTCACCGCGGCGGCCACGTCGTACGCCACCCACGGCGAGCCGATGATCCCGTTCTACATCTTCTACTCGATGTTCGGGTTCCAGCGCACCGCCGACCAGTTCTGGGCGCTCGCGGACCAGTTGGGCCGCGGCTTCGTGATAGGCGCGACCGCCGGCCGCACCACCATGACCGGCGAGGGCCTGCAACACGCCGACGGCCACTCCCACCTGCTCGCCTCCACCAACCCGGCGGCGCTCTCCTACGACCCGGCGTTCGCGTACGAGGTCGCGGTGATCGTCCGCGAGGGCCTGCGGCGGATGTACGGTCCGGCCGTCGAGGGCGAGGACCAGGACGTCTTCTACTACCTGACGGTGTACAACGAGCCGAAGGTGCAACCCGCCATGCCCGAGGGCGTGGCGGAGGGCATCATCAAGGGCCTGTACCGCTACCAGCAGGCGGCGCCGGCCGCCGCGGACGCGCCGCGCGCGCAGCTGCTGGCCTCGGGCACCGCGATCCACTGGGCGCTGGAGGCGCAGCGACTGCTCGCCGAGGACTGGGGGGTGGCCGCGGACGTGTGGTCGGCGCCGTCCTGGACGCAGTTGCGGCGCGAGGCGCTGGAGTGCGACGCGGCGCGGCTGCGCGGCGAGGACCGGGTGCCGTACGTGACGCGGACGCTGGCCGGTGCGCCGGGTCCGGTGGTGGCCGTCAGCGACTGGATGCGGGCGGTGCCGGACCAGATCGCGCCGTGGGTCGAGCAGGACTGGACGTCGGTGGGCACCGACGGGTTCGGGCTCTCGGACACACGTGACGCGGCCCGCCGGCACTTCGGCGTGGACCCGCAGTCGCTCACCGTGCAGGCGCTGGCCGCGCTCGCCCGGCGTGGCGAGGTGAAGCCGGAGACGGTGAAGGAGGCCGCGGAGCGGTACGGGCTCTGACGACCTGGCGTGCGATAGGGAGTGGATCAGGGAGCGGCGTCATGTGGCTTCGGATCCAAGGCGGAGGAGGGAGGCGATGCTGGGGGCACTCCCCCTGGCTCGCCGGGGGCACCTCCACCCACGCCGCAGGCTGTGGGGAATCGTCGACCGACGACA
>NZ_JACEGK010000564.1:0-4951 GCF_056859195.1 Streptomyces sp. NH27 | reverse complement strand
GGATGGCGCCCGACGTCACCATGTCCGCCGGCAAGGCCATGGCCCAGGCCGGCCACGGCGCCCAACTCGCCTGGTGGGACCTCTCCCCCGAGGAGCGCCGCGCTTGGCGGGAAGCAGGGTTCCGACTTGCCGTGCGCACGGCAACCCCTGCCGCGTGGCCGGGCCTGACCGGGTCCGGGCTTCCCCTCGTCCGCGATGCGGGCTTCACCGAGATCGCTCCCGGGTCGGCGACGGTCGTCGCGGACGTTCCGGCGCTTCGGGGCTAGCCGCACCCTCCGGGGTGGTGGGTCCTGCCGTTGAGGGACCACCAACCGATGGGTGGCTTGTCGCGCGGTTCCCCGCGCCCCTGGTGGGGCACCCCGGAGGGTCCGCTCAGGCCAGCCCGGCGACGAGTTCGGCGACGGGGCGGCGGCGCCCCGTGTAGAAGGGCACCTCCTCACGGACGTGCAACCGCGCCTCGGACGCCCGCAGGTGACGCATGAGATCCACGATCCGGTACAACTCGTCCGCCTCGAACGCGAGAATCCACTCGTAGTCGCCCAGCGAGAAGGACGCGACCGTGTTGGCCCGCACATCGGGGTAGCCCCGCGCCATCTTGCCGTGGTCGGCGAGCATCCTGCGACGGTCCTCGTCGGGCAGCAGGTACCAGTCGTAGGAGCGGACGAACGGGTACACGCTGACGTACGCGCGCGGCTCCTCGTCGGCGAGGAACGCCGGCACGTGGGACTTGTTGAACTCCGCGGGCCGGTGCAGCGCCATGTTGGACCACACCGGGTCCAGCGCGCGGCCGAGCTTGGTGCGGCGGAAGAGGTTGTACGCGTCCTGGAGCGCCTCGGCGGTCTCCGCGTGCCACCAGATCATCAGATCGGCGTCGGCCCGCAGCCCGGACAGGTCGTACGTACCGCGCACGGTGACGTCCTTCGCGGCGAGTTGCGCGAACAACTCCTCCACCTCGTCCGCGTACCCGGTGCGGTCGGCCGGCAGCACGTCCTTGAGCCGGAACACCGACCAGAGCGTGTAGCGGATGACGTCGTTGAGGTCCTTGGCCTTCTTGCCCGCGTTGGCGGGCCGGTTCTGGGTGGCGTCGGCCGCGTCTGCTGCTGCGGCGGAGTCGGGGGCGCGGTCGGCGGTCGAATCGGTCATACGGCTATTCTCCCGCGCCGTCCGCGCCGTCCGGCACCAGGGTGGCCAGCACCTCGGCGGCGGCCCGGCGCCCGCTGCCGACGCAGGCGGGGATGCCGACCCCGTCGTACACCGCGCCGCACAGCGCCAGGCCCGGCAGCTTCGCGGCCTGCTCGCGCAGGCGCCGCACCCGGTCCACGTGCCCGACCGCGTACTGCGGCAGCCCGCCGTCCCAGCGGGTGACCCGCGCGGCGATCGGCGCGGCCCGCAGGCCCACCGCCTCGCCCAGGTTCTCCCGGGAGAGCCGGACCAGGTCGGTGTCGTCCCAGGCGAGGTCGGCGGTGTCGCCATGCCGCCCGACCGAGGTGCGCAGCACGAACGTGTCGCCGCCGGCCTCGTCGAGCCAGCCCCACTTACGGCTGGAGAAGGTGGCCGCCTTGATCGTGCGGCCGTCCACCGGCGGCACCAGGAAGCCGCTGCTGAGCGGGAGTTGAAGTGCGTCGCGGCGGCGGAAGGCCATCGTGACCAGCGCCATGCTCGCGTACTCGACCGCGCCCAGTTCCGCCGCGGCGGCGGGCGCCTCCGCGGCGAGCAGCACGGCGGCGGCGCGCGCGGGCGCCGCGACCACCACGGCGTCGGCGGTCAGCTCGCGGCCGTCCAGGCCGACCCGCCAGCCGCGCGGGCCGGTGCGCCGCAACTCCCGTACGGGGGTGCCGGTCTCGATCCGCACCCCCGCGGCGCGGCACGCGTCGGCCACCGCGAGCGGCAGCCGCCCGATCCCGCCGCGGATGCCGTTGAAGACCGGGCCGCCGGTCGTGCCCGCGGCCGCCTTGCGCTGGATGCCGCGGGCCGCCTCGATCAGCGAGCGGTGGTCGCGGGCGGCCGCGTAGAGCTGCGGTACGGCGGCGCGCAGCGAGATCTCGTAGGAGTTGCCCGCGTAGACCCCGCCGAGCAGCGGCTCGACCAGCCGGTCCACCACCTCGCGACCCAGCCGGGCGGCGACGAAGCCGCCGACGGCCGTGTCGTCGCCGATCTCGGTGCGGGGCAGCACGTGGTCCAGCGGGAGGCGGGCCAGGCCCGCGGCCGACAGCACCCCGGAGGCGGCGAGCGGCGCGAGGTCGCCCGGCACGCCCATCACGTGGCCCTGCGGCATCGGGCGCAGCCGGCCCCGGGTCCACAGCGTCGCGCCTCCGACGGCGGGCGGCTGGAGGTCGTCGGCGAGCCCGACCTCGCGGGCCAGCCGCACCGCCTCGGGCCGCCGGGCGAGGATCGACTCGGCCCCGAGGTCCACCGGGGCTCCGGCGATCTCGTCGGCGTACAGCTTGCCGCCCAGCCGCTCCGAGGCTTCCAGCAGCGTGACCTGGGCGCCGCCCTTGGCCAGGTCGAGGGCCGCGGTCAGCCCGGAGATCCCGCCGCCGATCACCACGACGTGCCCGGGGGCCGGCGTCCGGCCGTCCGTACCGCTCCGGCCGTCGCCCTCGTTGCCCCGGCTGTCCCGGCTGCCCCGGCCGTCACGCGTCTGGCTCATGGCTCCACTGTCGCAGACGCCGGAACGAGTTCCGAACGTGACCCCTTCGGGACCGGGGACCCGAAACCCGCCGCGGGCCGGGCCCGTCCAACCGGCAATCGCGACCCAACAGCCCTGATACCGGGGGGATTTGATGACCCACACGCAGATCTGGCGAAGAACGGACCGGGCCCGGACGCGGCGCGACAGGCGCCGGGGCGCGGCCTGTCTCGCGCTGCTGCTGGCCGTGGCCGTGGCCGTCGGGGGGTGCAGCTCGTCCGGCCACGGCGGCGACTCCTCCGCCGCGAAGCCCGCGGACGCGGCGGGGAAGCGGTCGGACGTGGCCCCCTACGCCGCGCCGTCGGCCACGTCCTCCGGCGCCACCGACTCCGGCACCGCGCGCGGCACGTCACCCGGCAGCACGCCGGCCAGGACACCGACGCCGGCCACCTACCTCGTGCGCACCGCGACCCTGGGCGTCCGCACCCCGCATGTGCAGGACCAGCTCGCCAAGGCCCGGCAGTACGCCACCCGGGCCGGCGGCTACGCGGGCGACGAGACCACGACGGTCGACGCGCACGGCCGGACCGCCTCCACGATCCAGCTCAGGGTCCCGCCGGACGAGTACGACACGGTGCTCGCCGAACTCGGCGGGCTCGGGCACCTGTTGGAACGCGAGGTCAGCGTGCAGGACGTCACCGGGCAGGTCATCGACGTCGGCAGCCGGATCAAGTCGCAGCAGGCCAGCGTGACCCGGGTGCGGGCGCTGATGGACAAGGCGACCGACCTGAGCGATGTGGTGCAGTTGGAGAGCGAGTTGAGCACCCGGGAGTCGGCGCTCGAAGCGCTCGAAGCCCAGCAGGCGTCGCTCAGGTCGCGCACCGACCTCGCCACGATCACGCTCAAGCTGTCCGAGCCCCCGGCCGCTGCGGCGCGGCCGAAGCCCCACCACCACAACGGTTTCTGGACCACCGTCGGGCACGCCTTCGGCACCGGCTGGCACGGGTTCCGCATGGCGGTGCGAGGGGTGCTGGTCGCCTTCGCGGTCGTCCTGCCGTTCGCCGCCCTGGCTGCCCTCGGGTTCCTGATCTACCGCCTCGTCCGTCGAAAGCTGGTGCGCAGGGCGCCCTGACCCTCCGGGGTGGTGCGCTACCGCGCAGTCGCTGCGTGGACGTAGTCCACGAGGCGGGTGAGGGCGTCGGGGGGCGTGCTGGGGATGACGCCGTGGCCGAGGTTGAAGACGTGGCCCGTGCCGGACGCACGGGCCGCGTCCAGCACTTCCGCGGCCTTGGCCTCGACCGCGGCGGTCGGGGCGAAGAGGACGGAGGGGTCGAGGTTGCCCTGGAGCGCCTTGCCGGGGCCGACCCGGCGGGCCGCCTCGTCGAGGGGTACCCGCCAGTCGACGCCGACCACGTCGGCCCCGGCCTCGCCCATGAGCCCGAGCAACTCCCCGGTGCCGACGCCGAAGTGGATGCGGGGCACGCCGTAGTCCTTGACGGCGTCGAAGACCTTCACGGAGGTGGGCATGACGTAGCGCCGGTAGTCCGCGGGGGCGAGCGCGCCGACCCAGGAGTCGAAGACCTGCACCGCGCTGGCGCCCGCCTCGATCTGCACCTTGAGGAAACTCGCGGTGATGTCGGCGAGCCGGTCGAGCAGGTCGCGCCACAGCTCGGGCTCGCCGTACATCATCGCCTTGGTGCGCTCGTGGTTGCGCGAGGGGCCGCCCTCCACGAGATAGCTGGCCAGGGTGAAGGGCGCGCCGGCGAAGCCGATCAGCGGGGTGGCGCCGAGTTCCGCGGTGAGCAGCCCGATCGCCTCGGTGACGTAGGAGACGTCGTCGGGCTCCAGGTCACGGAGCCGGGCGAGGTCGGCGCGGGTGCGGATCGGGCTGCCGACCACCGGGCCGACCCCGGGCTTGAGGTCGACGTCGAGGCCGATCGCCTTGAGCGGCACCACGATGTCGCTGAAGTACACCGCCGCGTCCACGCCGTGCCGCCGCACCGGCTGCATGGTGATCTCGGCGACGAGTTCGGGCCGGGTGCAGGACTCCAGCATCGGGATGCCCTCGCGCACCTTCAGGTACTCGGGCAGCGACCGCCCGGCCTGGCGCATGAACCACACCGGGGTGTGCGGCACTGATTCGCGCCGGCAGGCGCGGATGAACGGGGAAGCAGCGGTCTGCTGGTGCGCACTCACACCCCGAATCCTCCCACGGCCCGGAGCGCCGCCTCGCCCGGGTGACCGGCCTCCCCGGGACACCGCTCCTCCCCCGCCGCTTCTCCGCTGCTCCCCCGCCCCTTCCTCACCGAGATCCGCGCGTGG
>NZ_JACEGK010000563.1:0-4967 GCF_056859195.1 Streptomyces sp. NH27 | reverse complement strand
GAGTCCGCTACGTCCCCACCCGCACTGGCCCCAAGATCGCGGACTCCGGCCCCATCGCCTTCAGCGACGCACGCCTGCCCTGGGTCCGCGCCCACCAACTCATCATGCACCTGGCCGACTTCACCCCGATCGACCTCAACGACCCGCACGCCTGAAACCCGCCCGATCGGCCCGAAACCTGCCGAGCAGCCCCCGTGTCCGCAACCACCTTCACCCCGAACACCGTCCCGCCACCCGCCACCGGTAAGCCGCGCACCTGGACCATCACCACGGACACCGGCTTCAGCATCAGCGGCACGCCCGCTCCCGCTGGACCCCGCACCTCGGAAAGTTGACGTGCAGTGCCCAGGCAACGCGCCCGACCCCGCAGGCTCCACCACGAACCCGAGGCCGTCACCTGGGCACGCGAGAAGGCCGGCCTGACCAAACGCGCCCTGGCCGCACACGTCGGCATCTCCGAGCAACTCATCGGCGAGATCGAATCCGGCCGGCGCAACGCCACACCCGCGAACCTCGCCAAGATCGCCGAAGCCCTCAACTGCCCCCTCGTCGCCTTGGAACGCAAACGCCCCAGCGGACCAGGCAGCAGCCCTCCGGCGAAGAAGCCGGTATGGGCCGGTATAGGCCGAGATGCGCTCCCGCCCGACCTGGTCAACGCGATCGGGGGGTACCAGTGATGTGGCTGGGCCCGGTGCAGACCGCGGCCGGGCACGCGCCGCTCTACGCCTGCCAGCGATGCATCGAGCGTCTGGAGCAGCTCGTTGCCGAGTACGCAGCCCGGCCCCGCCACCCCGTCGAGCCCCCGTGTCCGGGCGGCTGACCCGTCAGCGTGCCGGCCCTGTCTCATGCCAACGCAGCCGTAGCAGCGTGCAGCATCTTCCGGATTGGGGGTGTGGGGTGGCCGGTCTGGAGTGTGACTTGCCGGGCGGCCTGGTGCACGAGCATGGGCAGTCCGCCCACGACACACCGTCCCGCAACGTCGGCAGCGCGACCGAGCGCGGTGGGCCAGGGGCGGTAGACGACATCCAGGAGGGTGCCCGCGCCGTGTGTCTGCGCCAAGAGCGAGGCGAGAGCGTCGGCGACGCCGGGCGGCAACGCGGAGACGACAAGTTCGGCGGACAGGTGATCGACCGCGGTTGCCCAGGGCTCGATCCGGACTCTGATGCCGATCCGCTCGCCCGGGAGCTCAAGGGTCGAACGGGCCCGTCTGACGTCGCAGGCGATCACAGTCGCTTGGTCGCAACCCAGCTCACGGGCAGCTGCCAGTGCTGTGCAGGCTGTCGCCCCGGCGCCGAGCACCGTGACGTCGGCTGCCGCGGTCACGTCCGCTTCGTGCAGCGCCTGCACCATGCCGTACAGGTCGGTGTTCTCCCCGATGAGCTGGCCGTCCTTCACGACGATGGTGTTCGCCGCTCCGATCTTCACGACCGTGTCCGACGCCCGGTCGAGGAGCGGGACGACGGTGCGCTTGAGCGGCATGGTCAGTGACAGGCCGGCCCATGTGCTGTCGAGGGATGCGAGGAAGGCGGGCAGCCGATCGGGGGTGCAGTCGATGGCTTGATAGGTCCAGTCCAGGCCGAGGGCCTTGTACGCGGCGCGGTGGAGAACCGGGGACAGGGCCTGGTCGATGGGTGACCCGAGGACGCCGAGTTGCGTCATCGAGAGGTTCGCCCGTGGGCGGGGGCGTGGTGAAGGATCGTGGTCACGCCGTCGTCGGAGACCGGGCCGTGGTTGATGCCGCGCAGGACGGCGACGGGGACGCCGCGGCCCCGTTGGCCCAGGATGATCCCGGCGGCTGCGGCGATCATGTCGGTGAGGGTTTCCTCCTGCCGCTTGCCGTCGTGCTCGGTGATCCGCAGCGGCGCCACCCCGGCGGCGCCGATGGAGATGCAGGTCGCCCCGCGCCGGTCGGCGCGGCCGTCGGAGTCGGCGACAACGACCGCCGCGTCCGTGCCGGTGGAGGTGACCAGGGCGTCGCGCAGGGCGCGGGCGGAGGAGTCGGGGTCCGCCGGTAGCAGCCAGGCCCCTTCGGTTCCGGCGGTCGGCGGCCCGGTAGTCGACCGGGGCACCGCTGCGGGGTAGGGGTGGCCGGCTCCACGCGGCGGTCAGGTGCAGTAGGACGGGGACGGCCTGGTGGAAGATGGCCGGAAGGTGGTCGAAGGACCCGGCGTGCTGTTTGGGCTCGTCGAGCTGTACGGAGGCGACCGGGCCGGTCGCGGCGGCGGTCAGCAGCAGGAAGGCGTCGATGCCGTACCCGGCCGTGCACGCCGCGAGTTCGGCGGGCAGCCCGGCGGCGGCCTGTACGGCGGCGGCCAGGGCCTCGCGGGAGACGGCGAGGTCTCCGGCCAGCGGTTGGGGCACATCGCGTCCGGTGGACGCGGCGATCAGCGGCCGGGCGAGATGGTTGGTCAGGTTGGCCTCGTCCCAGTGGCGCGGGTAGTCGGCGATGGCGAGCGCGGCCCCGTCGCGCACCCGGTCCAGCAGGGCACGGTAGACGGCCGGTTCCGGGTTGCGGGTGTCGGTGTCGGCGATCAGCACCACCTCGGCGCCGGCGATCTCCGCGCGTCCGGCCGCGGCCAGGATCTGGGCGCCCTTGCCCCGTACCAGCGCGGTCAGCCCGACCTTCCCGGCCCGCGTGGAGGCGGCGGCGAAGGCGCGGGCCGTGTCGGGGGTGTCGGAGGAGTCGGCGTGCACGATGACCGCCCGCACGTCGTCCAGCGCGGTGTCCACCGCGGCAGTGACGGCGGCGATGGTGGCGGCTTCGTTCCGGCTGGGCAGGATCGCGGCGGCAGGCTTGGGCGTCACACGTACTCCTAGGTGATGAGGTCGGCGGCGATCTGCGGGTCGGGCGCGTGAAGGTAGCTGTACGGGTGCTGTTCGAGTCGTGCGATCAGGTGGCTCCGCCAGCGGGCGAGCGGGACGTCGTCCAGCGGCCAGACCGGTCCGTACGGCGCGCCGGTGGGGCCGGTCAGCGGGGTGGGGAGTCCGCTGATGTACCGGCCGAGGGCTTCGTGGAGGCGGAGCTGTTCGTTCACGGAGAACGGCGCGGCCGGCACCAGCAGAGGGCGGGGTATGGCGGGATGGACGGTGAGGCGGATGGCCCCTGCCAGGGGGACGGGGACGCGGAGGAAGGGGGCGAGGTCGACTATGGGCTTCGGGTCCTGCCACAACTCCGGGTCCTGGGGGCGGACGGCGGCCGTCGCCTTGCCCGGCAGGATCAGCAGTTCCGCGTCCTCTTCGGCCAGGACGGTCAGGTCGTCGCCGGCGTGGGTCCAGCCACGTGTGCCGAGAGCCAGCGTCACGCTGGTCTTGCCCGCGCCCTTGTTGCCCAGCAGCAGGACGATGTGCGACGTCGGGAACTGATGGCCGGAGCGCTGGGGCTCGGCGCCAGTCTGATCGCCGGGGCCGGCTCCGATGCTGCTGCGGCAGGACCGGTAGCCCAGAACCCGGCCGCCGCTATGGAGCAGGCGCTGTTCGAGCCGGTCGCCGGAAGGCCGACGAGCCTGAGCGATCTCGCCGGCGGACTCACGAAAGCCCGCGAGATGTTCTCGGGCGCCCGCTATGCCGCCCTCGGCGGCGCCCTGCCTTCGCTGATCGCCACGGCGGAGGCGACCCGGGACGCCTCTACCGGCCGCACGCGGGAGCGCGCCCAGGCAGCCGTCGCCCGCGCCTACGTCCTGGCCACCGAACTGGCCGTCAAGCAGCATTCCGAGGCCGCGTGGGCCACCGCAGACCGTGCGCTCATCGCCGCGCGGGCCAGCGGCGACCCGCGGCCCCTCAGCGACGCCGCGCGGGTCTTGGCCATCACCATGCGCCGTGCCGGCCGCAGCTCGGCCGCCGTCGACTTCCTGTTCCGTACCGCGACCTCGTTGGTCGTGGAGAAGGGCGGCCCGCAGGCTGACACCTTGGCTGCCCGCGCCTGTCTGCTCATGACCGCCGCTTACACGGCTGCGTCCGGGGGGCGCCGCAGCACTGCGCTCGATCTGCTCCAGGAGGCGGAGGAGACTTCCAGCCGTCTTCCCGTGGATCGAAGCGGCAAGCCCGTCGGTCTCTTCACGATCTCGGCGAGTCCTGCCGAGGTCTCGTTGTACCGGATCAGCAGCCTCACCGTCCTCGGCACCCCCGACGACGCCGTTCCGTACGTCCGCCGCGTCGAACCCTCGCAGCTGGCGAACACGGAAAGGGTCGCACGCTACCTCACCGACACGGCCCGCATGTGGCACCAACTCGGCGACGAGCGCCGCACCTTCAGCGCACTGCGAGCCATCGAGCACGCCGCGCCCGAAGAAGTCCGACGGCCCGCGGTCCGCACGCTCACCGCCGATCTCCTCTACAGGCCGGGCAGCCTGGCCGGCCTGCGCGAGTTCGCGGTACGCACGGGTGCCGTGGCAGCCTGACGTGTTCCTCGTGTTGAGCCAGCGGGGTTGTGCCGGATGGCCGCTGACCTACGGGTACTTCTCGGGTACTTCTGCCGATCCGGGTGCGAACCGGGCATGATCTGGCATGGCGTGGGGGTGCAGCGGCATGACGGTATGGGCCCCGCCAAGTCCAGGGTGAGTTACGTCACCAGATGGCCAACCGCGCCTCGCTCATGCCCGATCCTCCGCATATGCCACACCCAGACTCATGTCGGGGTGAGAGCCACGATTTCATACTGAGTCGTAATGAGTTGTCCATGAACCCCCCATGGGTCGAGAGCCAGCGAGAGCGCACGCGAGGGGACGAGAGCGGCCGAGAGCACCTGAGAGTTCGCAGCCGGATCAGCGCGGCTCCTGAATTTCGGGCGAGCGCCAGCCGCGTACATGCCAGAAAACGACGAGAAGCCCCAGCCGGAACCTATCCGACCGGGGCTTCTTCCAGTAGGCCGCGTGGGACTCGAACCCACAACCAATGGATTAAAAGTCCACTGCTCTGCCAATTGAGCTAGCGGCCCGCACCGACAGCATAACGGGGTGGGGGGTGGGAGG
>NZ_JACEGK010000562.1:0-4984 GCF_056859195.1 Streptomyces sp. NH27 | reverse complement strand
ACGTGTTGCTGACCAGCCCCTCCTTGCCGTCCGGCATCGTGGCGAACCACCCGCCACCGGAGGCGCCACCGGTCATCGTGCAGCCGAGCCGGTACTCCGTCGGTGCCGAGGTGAGCAGCGACAGCCGACCCGGCTTGCCCTGGCAGGCGTACATCCGCTGCCCGTCGTACGGTGCCTCCGCCGGGTAGCCCCATGCGCCGATGGTCTTGATCTGCGTCGTCGAGGGAGCGTCGAACCACACCGGCATCGCTGCCCCGACCGTCTCCTGCAGCGACTTGCCGCCGGAGCCCTTCGCGGGCGTCACGTGCAGCACCGCGAAGTCGTACGGCGAACCGCCACCGCCCTGCTCGGAACCGGAGCCGATCCACTCGTCCGAGGTGCCGGCCCAGTCCGCCCACCACACGCCGTACGGCGCGAGCTTGTCCACGCCCGCGTTCGCCAGCGCGGCCGCGCTCTGGCCGCTGTCGTTGTAGTCGGGCACGAAGGCGATGTTGCGGTACCAACCACCGTTCTTGCCCGCGTGCACGCAGTGACCGGCCGTCCACACCAGGTTCGACTTGCCCGGGTGCGCCGGGTCGTCCACCACCGTGGCCGAGCAGACCATCGGCCCCTTCGGGCTGTCGAAGAAGAGCTTGCCGACCGCTGGTGCGTTGTCGTGGTAGGGCGTACCGACCTTCCTGGCCGCCTCGGGTGCGGGTACCGGGTCGGTCTTCCCCTGGTCGGCGGGCACATCCGCGGGCACCTGCTTGTCGTCCTGATCGGCGCCCTTCATCCGGTCGTTGCTCCACAGACCGTCGATCACCGGGTTGACGAAATCCTGGGCCTTGCGCAGCCAGGACGACTTGTCCCAGTTCTTCCAGCCGCCGTCCTTGTACGCCTGCTCCCACTTCTTCAGGTCGCCGAGGCTCGTGGGCAGTGACTTGGGCAGCTTGGGCAACGAGTTCTTGGCCGCCGCGGCGGTGCTCGGCGAAGTCGTCGCCTTGGCGTCGTCATTGCTCCCTGACGGCCCGCACGCGGTGACCGCGCCCGCGAGAAGTACGGCGGCCGCCACGGCGATCAGCGGCCTGCGTATCGATGGCATGGACGTATGTCCCCCTGATTCGTGCGTTCGTGGGTCGTGTGCTGCCTGATTCATTGACGGCGCCGGAGCTGTGGGCGGTTCCGCGCGGGAAAGTCCGGCGACGGCCCGTGATCGGTCGGTGACCGCGTCGTTAGTACGGATGGGGGATAGACGGACGGAACGCCGAGCAGGAGGAGAGCACACGTGGCGGCCACTTCGAGCGTGCCGGGACAACTTACGGCACCCGCCGAAGACTTCGGTTCGGGGGAGGCGATCCTGCGCAGACAGGCGCAGCGCGAGTCCGCGGCGCGCACGTACGCGCGGTCGTTGCCCGTGGTGCCGGTCCGGGCCCGCGGGATGACCGTCGAGGGCGCAGACGGCCGCCGCTACCTGGACTGCCTTTCGGGCGCAGGCACACTGGCGCTCGGCCACAACCATCCGGTCGTCCTGGAGGCGGTCAGGCGGGTGCTGGACTCCGGTGCGCCCTTGCACGTCCTGGACCTCGCCACGCCCGTGAAGGACGACTTCACCACGGCCTTGTTCGAGACGTTGCCGCCTGCGCTCGCCGATCACGGCCGGATCCAGTTCTGCGGCCCGGCCGGCACCGACGCGGTCGAGGCGGCCATCAAGCTCGCCCGGATCGCCACCGGCCGGACCGGTCTGCTCGCCTTCTCCGGCGCCTACCACGGCATGACTGCGGCGGCTCTCGCGGCCACCGGCGACACCAACGCCCGCGCCACCGCCGAGGGGGACGCGCGCGTCACCCGGCTGCCCTACCCGTACGACTACCGCTGCCCGTTCGGAACCGGAGGCGAGCAGGGGGCGGAGCTGTCCGCGCGGCTGACGGCCAGTCTGCTCGACGACCCCAAGGGCGGCGTGCAGCAGCCCGCGGCGATGCTGCTGGAGTCCGTCCAGGGCGAGGGCGGCGTCATTCCGGCACCGGATGCCTGGCTGCGCCGGATGCGGGAGATCACCGCGGCCCGCGGTATCCCGCTGATCGCCGACGAGGTGCAGACCGGAGTCGGCCGTACCGGCACGTTCTGGGCGGTCGAACGCAGCGGCATCGTGCCGGACGTCATGGTGCTGTCCAAGGCCATCGGCGGCAGCCTCCCGCTCGCGGTGATCGTCTACCGGGAGGAGCTGGACACCTGGCACCCAGGCGCCCATGCCGGCACCTTCCGCGGCAACCAGCTCGCCATGGCCGCGGGCACCGCCACGATCCGCTACGTGGCGCGCAACGCGCTCCACGAGCGTGCCGAGGAGGTCGGGTCCCGCATGCTGCGCCGGCTGCGCGCTCTGGCCGCTCACCATGCCTGCATCGGCGACGTACGCGGCCGCGGCCTGATGATCGGCGTCGAACTCGTCGACGCCGGCGCCGAGCCCGACGACTACGGGGCGCTGCCGGCCGCGCCCCGCCTCGCCACCCGCGTCCAGCAGGAGGCCCTGCGGCGCGGCCTGATCATCGAACTGGGCGGTCGGCACGCCAGCGTCGTACGGCTGCTGCCGCCGCTGACGATCACCGACGAGCAGGCCGAAGCCGTACTGGACCGGCTCGCCGACGCGATCGCCGCCGCCGACGCGCCCGAAGCCGGCGGCCGCGGTGGCGCCACCGGCGGGCGGGCCAGGGGGATCGACGCCTTGCGCACGGGCAACTCCCAGCCGGCAGGCACCCCGTGAGGCCGCCCGCCGCATCGCGAGCGAAGCACCGCACTGACGCGCGGCGCCGTACCCGTTGCTTCACCCGCCTGCTCCGGACCACTTCACGACCCGACTGCCGCGGCGGGGCGCAGCAACGGTGTGCCACCGCGTGCCACGCCGCGGTACAGCCCCGGCGCACCGCGCCGCCACGCCGAGGCACACCGACGAACCAAGGCACATCACCCCCGCCGCCGTACAGCACCGCCGCACCGCCGTACCGACAAGTGAGGCCCCTGGCATGACCGCACCCGTGGACCCCGCCGGCACCGACCGCCATGACACCGCCACCTCTGTGCCACCCCAGCGGGCACGCACCCCCCGGGTCGTGACCGGCCCCGACCCGCTGGCGCGCGACGAGCCGTACGCCGTGGCCGACGCGGCCGGCACCGAGGCGCTGCTGCGCTGCTGGACCCGCGAGAAGAACCTGGCGAAGCCGGCCGACGGGCTGCTGCGGGTGCCGCTGGCGGCGGCGGGCACCGTGGCCGGCGCGGTCGTCCACCACTGGTCCGCCACCGGCCACCACCGCTTCGGGCCCGCCCGGCTCACCACCGCCGACCAAAGGCCGCTGACCGCGGTCGAACTCGCCGCGCTGCTGGCCCGGGAGAGCGGCGCCGATCCGGCAGAGGGCGCCGACCTGGTCGCCAGGGTGGCCGACTCGGTACGCCGGACCGCTGTCTTCGTCACCGACCGGCGGGAACGTCCCGGGCACAGCGATCCCGAACTGCCGTTCCTCGACTCCGAGCAGGCGTTGATTCTCGGTCACCCGCTGCACCCGACGCCCAAGAGCCGCGACGGCCTGGGCGACGCCGAGACGGCGGCCTACTCGCCCGAGTTGCGCGGTGCGTTCCCGCTGCACTGGTTCGCGGTGGACCACTCGCTGCTCGGCACCGACTCGGCGTGGACCGAACGAGGCAGGCCGGTCCCCGCGCCCGATCTGCTCACGGCGCTGGCCGGGCCCGGTCTGGCACTGCCCGCGGGGACCGCGCCGCTTCCGCTGCACCCGTGGCAGGCGCGCGAGGTGCGCCACCGGCCCGCCGTACGGGAACTGTTCGACGCCGGGCTGCTACACGACCTCGGCCCCATCGGGGACGCGTGGCACCCCACCTCGTCGGTCCGCACCGTCTATCAGCCTGGCGTACAGGTCATGCTGAAGCTGTCGCTGGCCCTGCGCATCACCAATTCCCGCCGGGAGAACCTCCGCAAGGAGCTGCTGCGTGGCACCGAGGTGCACCGGCTGCTGCGCAGTGGCCTGGCCGCCCGCTGGCATGAGGCGTATCCGCGCTTCGACATCGTCCGCGACCCCGCATGGCTGGGCGTGGACGACAGGGACGGCAGCCCGGTGGCCGGCCTGGACGTCGCCTTGCGGCACAGCCCGTTCGGTCGCGGCGCGCAGGCGCACTGCGTGGCCGGGCTGACCTCGCCGCGGCCGTGGCCGGGAGTGCCCGCGCCTGCTCTCGCCTCCCGGCTCGCGGTGCTCGTCGGCCGCCTGGCCGAGCGCAGCGGACGGCCGGGGACCGCGGTCGCCACCGAGTGGTTCCTGCGCTACCTCGACGAGGTGGTCCGGCCGGCGCTGTGGCTGGACGGTGAGGCGGGCATCGCCCTCGAGGCGCACCAGCAGAACACGCTTGTCCTGCTCGACGCCGACGGCTGGCCGCGCGGCGGCCGCTACCGCGACAACCAGGGCTACTACTTCCGCGAGTCGCACCGCGGCGCGCTGGAGCGGCAACTGCCCGGCATCGGCGCACACAGCGACACCTTCGTCGCCGACGAGGTGGCCGACGAGCGCTTCGCCTACTACCTCGGCATCAACAACGTCCTCGGCCTGATCGGCGCCTTCGGGGCGCAGCGGCTCGCCGACGAGGAAGTGCTGCTCGCTGCCTTCCGCCGCTTCCTCACGGGCGTGGCGGACGGCTCCAGCAGCCTTCCCGAGCGCCTGCTGTACAGCCCGCACTTGCGCTGCAAGGCCAATTTGCTGACCCGGCTGCACGGAATGGACGAACTCGTCGGGCCCGTCGACACCCAGTCCGTGTACGTCGCCCTGCCCAACCCGCTGGCCCGCTGAGCGGCGGCACCGCACCGCCGCCGACCGGCCTCTACGCCCCGCCCGCGCGGCCCTTCCGCGCCCGACCGGGACAGGAAGGAGTTCCGTTGCCATCCGCCGACTCCAGTACCGAGGACACTCTCGACCTGAAACTTCCACCGGAAGTCCTCGCGCTGTTCGCGGAC
>NZ_JACEGK010000561.1:0-4991 GCF_056859195.1 Streptomyces sp. NH27 | reverse complement strand
GTCCGGGGGCGGCAACCGTCAGCTCAGGTCGATGCCCGGGTAGAGGGGGAAACCGGCAAGCAGGTCGGAGGAGCGGGTGGCGACCTGCTCGGCGACGGTCGGGTCCAGCACGTAGTTGGCCTTCGACGTGCCGCCCTTCGCCGCGGCGGCGGGCGTGGCGGCCGTCAGCACCGTGTCGATGAGGCCGGCGATCTCGTCCATCTCCGGCGCGCCCAGGCCCCGGGTGGTGAGCGCGGGGGTGCCGATGCGGATGCCGGAGGTGTACCAGGCGCCGTTCGGGTCCTGCGGCACCGAGTTGCGGTTGGTGACGATGCCCGCGTCCAGCAGTGCCGCCTCCGCCTGACGACCCGTCAGGCCGTAGGAGGAGACGTCGATCAGGGCGAGGTGGTTGTCGGTGCCGCCGGTGACCAGCGTCGCGCCGCGCCGCAGCAGGCCCTCGGCGAGCGATCGGGCGTTGTCCACCACGGCGTGCGCGTAGCTGCCGAACTCCGGCCGGGCCGCCTCCGCGAGCGCCACCGCCTTGGCCGCCATCATGTGCGGCAGCGGGCCGCCGAGCACCATCGGGCAGCCGCGGTCCACGTGCTCGGCGAGCGCGTCGTCGCACAGCACCATGCCGCCGCGCGGGCCGCGCAGCGACTTGTGGGTGGTGGTGGTGACGATGTTCGCGTGCGGCACCGGGTCGAAGTCGCCGGTCAGCACCTTGCCCGCGACCAGGCCGGCGAAGTGCGCCATGTCCACCATGAGCGTGGCGCCGACCTCGTCGGCGATCTCGCGCATGATGCGGAAGTTGACCAGCCGCGGGTACGCGGAGTAGCCCGCGACCAGGATCAGCGGCCGGAACTCGCGGGCCGCGGCGCGCAGCGCGTCGTAGTCCACCAGGCCGGTCTGCGGGTCGGTGCCGTAGCTGCGCTGCTCGAACATCTTGCCCGAGATGTTCGGGCGGAAGCCGTGCGTGAGGTGGCCGCCCGCGTCCAGGGACATGCCGAGCATCCGCTGGTTGCCGAAGTCGGCGCGCAGCCGGGCCCAGTCCTGCTCGGACAGGTCGTTGACCTGGCGGACGCCGGCCTTCTCCAGCGCCGGGCGCTCCACCCGCTGCGAGAGCACCGCCCAGAACGCGACGAGGTTCGCGTCGATACCGGAGTGCGGCTGTACGTACGCGTGCGCGGCGCCGAACACGTTGCGGGCGTGCTCGGCGGCGAGCGCCTCGACCGTGTCCACGTTGCGGCAGCCCGCGTAGAAGCGGCGGCCGACGGTGCCCTCCGCGTACTTGTCGCTGAACCAGTTGCCCATCGCCAGCAGCACCGCGGGCGAGGCGTAGTTCTCGCTCGCGATCAGCTTCAGCATCTCGCGCTGGTCGGCGACTTCCGCGGCGATCGCGTCCGCGACCCGCGGCTCGACGCCCCGGATCACCTCGAGCGCGCTGCGGAACGCGGTCGACTCGACGGACCGGTGGGATTGCGGGGACTGCTGGGTGACAGACGGCTCGGCCATGGCGGGGTCCTCCGGAGATTCGGCAACGGGGTGGCCCAGGCGCACGGCACTTCTGATTCGCACGAGCCGCTTCCCGATGGTTGCACCCATCCCAGCACGCCAGTCACGGCTCCGGGGCAGCGTATCAACCCGTCCGACCTGCCGCGTACTGTCGGTTCCGGGACCACCTGGCGGCCGGGCCCTCGGGCGTGTGCCGGCTCCTTTCGCGGCGCAGCCGCGCAGGGCCAGGGGCGCTGTAGGCACGACATCGGGAGCGGCACATGGGCAGGTCGGAAACCTCGGCTACAACCTCGGCTTCGGTGCGTTGCCAGGTCACCGCCGCTGGCGTGGGCATCCTGGAGCTGGATCGCCCGGGTGCGCTGAACGCGCTGGACCTGGACATGGCCCGCGCGATCGACACGACGCTGCGCGGATGGCGGGAAGACCCAGCGGTCCGCTCCGTGCTGGTGCGCAGCACCTCCCCGAAGGCGTTCTGCGCCGGCGGCGACATCCTGGCGATGCGTGCCGCGGGCCTGCGCGGCGACGACGCGGCGGTCCGCGAGTACTTCAGCACGGAGTACGCGCTGAACGCGCTGATCGCGGAGTACCCGAAGCCGTACACCGCGCTGGTCGACGGGTACGCGATGGGCGGCGGGCTGGGCATCTCGGTGCACGGCTCGGCGCTGGTGGCCACCGAGCGGGCGGTGCTTGCGATGCCGGAGACGGCGATCGGGTTCTTCCCCGACATCGGCGCGACCTACTTCCTGCCGCGGCTGCCGGGCGCCGTCGGCTGGTACCTCGGGCTGGCGGGCGTACGGATCTCGGGCGCCGCCGCGGTCGAGTGCGGCCTGGCCACGCACTACGTGCCCGCCGCCGACCTGCCCGCGTTGGAGGAGGCGCTGGCCGGGACGGAGGGCGGCACACCGGACGCGGTGCTGGAACGGTTCGCCGTGGCCGCGCCGCCCTCCGAACTCGCCGGGCACCGCGCGGCGATCGAGCGCTGCTTCTCCGCGCCGGACCTGGCGCAGCTGCGTACCCGGCTCGCCGCAGAAGCCGACGCCGGGGGCGCCGCCGACCGGGCATGGGCCGAGGACACCCTCGCGGTGCTGGGCCGGGCCAGCCCGATGAGCCTGGACGTGACCTTCGGGCTGCTGCGCGCGGGAACCGGCGCGAGCCTGGCGGAGTGCCTGGCCGGCGAGTTGGAGAGTGCCTGCCGCACCGCCCGCGAGCCCGACTTCCACGAAGGGGTGCGCGCCGCGCTGGTGGACAAGGACCGCAATCCCGTCTGGGCGCCACGCGCTTGAGGACCACGCCCGTACGTCGCGCCGCCGGGCCACCCGCGTCGCCCTGGGTCCATTATGTGAGATGTCGGTATCACCATGCGGGCGACGCGGCGTACTGTGACGATCGATGATCACCGGACCGTCGCCGCCGGGCGGCCGGCGGTGGTCGCGCGACGATTGGAGCGCCATGCCCCGGGAATGGGACGCCAGGACGTACGACTCCCTGCCGCTGCCGCACCTCGGTTGGGGGCGGCGCACGCTCGCCCGGCTGCCGTTGCGCGGCGACGAGCGGGTGCTCGACGCGGGCTGCGGTACCGGGCGTGACACCGAAGGGCTGCTGGACCGGCTGCCGGACGGCCGGGTGATCGCCGTGGACGGTTCTGCTCACATGCTGGACCGGCTGCGGGAGCGGCTGGCCGGGCGGCTGGACCGGGTGGAGGTCGTGCTCGCCGACCTGACGAAGCCGCTGACCTTCGACGGCGAGGTGGACGCGGTCTTCAGCGTCGCCGCCTTCCACTGGATCCAGGACCACTCCGCGCTCTTCGGGGCGCTAGCCGAGCGGATGCGGCCCGGCGCCCGCCTGGTCAGCGACTGCGGCGGCCGCGGCAACATCGCCGCGGTCAACGCGGCCGTCGCCGACGTCACCGGCACCACCTCCGACACCTGGGAGTTCGCGGGCGTGGACGACACCCGCGACCGGCTGGCCGCCGCCGGGTTCACCGACATCGACGTCCAACTGCGCCCCGACCCGGCCGTGTTCGAGCGCGGTGAGCAACTGGAGTCCTTCCTCGCGACCGTCATCCTCGGCCCGCGGCTGGACACCATGGCCGACGCCGACCGCGAGCCCTTCGTACGGGCCGTCGCCGCGCGCCTGGCCGAGCCGGTCGCGGACTACGTCCGGCTGGAGATCTCGGCCGTACGAAGCTGACGCGGGCGGGCGAGGCCGGGGCCGAACGATGTCGCGGCCTTACGGCGTCAGAGCTTTACGGCGTCGGGGCGCCGTAGTGCTGGTGCACCTGGGTAAAACCGGGGCGGCGTGCGGCACTCAACCGGTTGAGCCGGCGGCGCCGTTGCGGAGATCCGGCCGCCGTGGCGCCAACACCGGCAGCCCGCTCCCTATACTCCCGAGGTCGTAAGGTGGGCGGGCCGTATCGCCGAAACCGGCCCGCCCGCGGGCCCCGCACCGCCCGAGGCCGCATGTCCCCCGTGTCCCCCAAGAAGCGCCCCACCATTGCCGACATCGCCGAGGCCGCAGGCGTTTCGAAGGGCGCGGTGTCCTACGCGCTCAACGGCAAACCGGGCGTGTCGGAGGGGACCCGCGCACGCATCCTGGAGATCGCCGCCAGGATGGGCTGGCACCCCAGCAGCGCCGCCCGCGCGCTGTCCGACGGCCGGGCCGGCGCGATCGGCCTGGTGGTGGACCGGCCCGCGTGGGTGCTGGGCATCGAACCGTTCTTCATGCGGCTCATCTCGGGTGTCGAGGCCGGGCTCGCCGCCACGGGCACGGCGCTGCTGCTCCAGGTCACCGAGGACGCCGGCGCGGAGGAGGCGGCGTACCGGCGCTGGTGGGGCGAGCGGCGGGTGGACGGCGTGCTCCTGGTGGACCTGCGCGAACCCGATCCGCGGCCCGAACTGCTCGCCGAACTGGGCATGCCCGCCTTGGCGGTGGGGCACGCCGGCCGGGTGCCCGGGGTGCCGTCGGTCTGGATCGACGACGCGGTCGCCGTCCGGGAGACCCTGGCCTACCTCGCCGCGCTGGGGCACCGCGAGATCGCCCGGGTGGCCGGGCCGCCGCACTTCGTGCACACCCGCGAGCGCGGCGAGGCGTTCGAGGCCGCGGCGGAGGAGTTGGGGCTCGGCGGGATCACTTGCGTCTACACCGACTACTCCGGGGAGGACGGCGCGCGGGCGACCCGGCGGCTGCTGTCCGCCGCGCAGCGGCCCACCGCCATCGTCTACGACAACGACGTGATGGCCGTCGCCGCGCTCGGCGTCACCCAGGAGATGGGGGTGTCGGTGCCGGGCGAGCTGTCCCTCGTCGCGTGGGACGACAGCGAGTTGTGCCGCCTGGTGCACCCCGCGCTGACGGCGGTGAGCCGCCGGGTGCCGGAGTACGGCCACCGTGCCGCGGAAGTCCTGCTCGCGCACGTGAGGGGGGAGCGGGTGGCGGACGTGCTGCTCGAACCGCCGGTGCTCGTCCCGCGCGGGAGCACCGCCCCGGCCCGCCCCGCCTACCGC
>NZ_JACEGK010000560.1:0-4998 GCF_056859195.1 Streptomyces sp. NH27 | reverse complement strand
CCTCACGGGGCGCACCCGTGCGTCGCAGGCACGCGAACTACGCCTCGGTGAAGGTGAGTTGGTGGTTGCCGCGACAGAGGGCCCCGGGGACGACCCGCTGCGGCACTACGTAGGCGCGCGCGAGCGCGGCGAGGGGCTGGTGTACGGCAACGGCGAGCAGGTCGCGCAGGTCGGCGGTCGGCTGGACGAGGGAGCGGAGCCGGTACGTGCGCTGTCCGGGCTGTCGTACGAGCCCGATCCGCCGATCTTCACCCCCCGGATCACGGTGGTCGTTCACCGTCCCACCGGGCGGGCCTGGCTCGGCGCGGCCCGGCGCGGTGCCAGCGGGCGGGAAGCAGCCGGCGTACTCACGCTTGCGGTCGGCGAACTCGCCCCGGGTGATGCGATGTTGATGACCACGTACAGTTCCGACGGCCGCGCGGTCGCCACCGCCGAGCCGTACGTCGAGACGGCGACCCGGGTGGACGCTCCGGACAGGCTGGCCGCCGAGATCTGGGACGCCCTCGACCACGAACTCCGGGTGGCCCTCGCCGTGTTCGAGCCCGGGGACCTGGGAAGCGCGTTGCTGCGGCAGCGGCCGTAGCCCGGCCGCGGTCCGGCGTGGTCAGCCGGGCAGGTCCGCGACCCGTACTCCGGGCAACTCGGCGAACGCAGCCTGTCGGTCGAGCGTGACCACCGCTCGGGCCGTGGCGGCCGCCGTGGCTGCGATGAGCAGGTCGTGCGCGCCGCGCGGCTTGCCCTTGCGTCGGACGTACGCGAGCAGGCGGGCGTGGACACGGGCGATGTCGGGACCGTATTCCTCGACGGGTACGACCGCGAGGACCGCGCTGACGAAGTCCTCACGGGGCTGGCGACGGGCGTCGTCGGCGAGTTCGACGCCGAGGAGCAGTTCGGCCGCGGTCACGGCGGCGATGGCGACGTCGTCGTCAGGGGCGAAGGCGACGGGGGTGCCGGTGCGCTTGGTGCCGATCAGCACGCCGGTGTCGAGGATCAGGCGTCGGGCCACGTCGCCGCCGTCTCGTCGGTCAGGAAGTCGCGGGTCGCCGCCACGTCGGCGGCGAAGCCGTCGTCCTGGGGCCTGCTCGCGAGTACGTCGTTGAGGGCGGCGCCGTTCCCCGCGTTGGCGGGCCCGATCTGGGCCAGCCGGCGTCCGGCCCTGGTGATCACGATGGTCTCGCCGTGCTCCGCGGCGTCCAGGAGCGCGGCGAAGTTCCGCGATGCCTCGGTGGCGGTCATCAGCTTCATGGAATCAGAGTATCTGATTCCAGGGGTTGGACGCGGTGGTCGGCGGGCGCCGCAACCTCCGGGCCGGTCGGGTGCGTCAGCAGGTACGACGTGGCACTTACGCAGTACCGGGAAACCACCGAGAAAGGCCGGACATGTACGAGTACAAGGTCGTCACCTTCCGTGAAGCGCTGATCGGGGACGCGCTCGACAGCGACAAGTTGGAGAAGGTGCTCAACAAGCACGCCGAGGACGGCTGGGCGCTGAAGGACATCACCTCCGGCGAGGTGAAGGGCCGGATAGGCCCCGGCGCGGTCGACGGCCTGCTCATCACCTTCGAACGCCCCCGCCAGGGCTGAGCGCCCGGCGGGAGGAGGTCCGCGCGGCTACGCTCGTTGTCCGAGTTGCCTGAGTGCACAGGCATGGGTGAGCGTGGCCGCGTGGTCACGTTCGGTTGCTGACCGTCTGTACGATCAGAATCTGAACGTGAGCATTCGGACACAGGGAGGTACGGGGTGACCGCTGTGGACGACCGGCTGCAGGCGTGGGATGACGCGCAGATGCTGCCGGAGACCTTCGAGGACATCGCCGCACTTGCGGCGCGTGACGAGGAGGGCCTCTGCTTCGAGCTGATCGGCGGAAAGCTGGGGGTCAAGCGCGTGCCGGACGCGATCCATGAGGCAATCACGATGTGGCTGCTCCGTCAGTGCATCCAGCAGAAACCCCAGTGGGATCTCCATACCGGTCAAGGGCTCAAGGTCGAGTCCTACAGAAACGGCCGGGCTCGGCCCGATGGCACGCTCGCTCCTGTCGCGCACTTCGTCGGCCGAACGGTCGGGGAGTGGGCCGACCCCGATGGTGTACTGATGGCGGTCGAGGTGACCTCGCGGGATCGTGACACCAACCAGCGCGACCGGGTCGACAAGCCGCGCGCCTACGCCGAGTCGGGCATCCCCGTGTACCTGCTGATCGACCGGGACCGCCGCGAAGTGAGCATCCACAGCGACCCGCAGGACGGCGCTTACCGCGACCGGCACGTCGTCGCGTTCGGCAAGACCGTGACCCTGCCCGAGCCGGTCGGGATCGAGCTGGATACGCGGCAACTGCTGGAGTGGACCGAAGGGGCCGCGGCACCCGAAAGCTAAGCTCGGGGGTATGCCGACCCCTGGGGAGAGCCGCCGCCGTGTCCGTACGTATGAGCCCGCGCGGACGTGGGGGGCGTTGCGGGCGCAGGTGGGGCATGTGCGGGTGGCCGTACGCGGGTTGACCGGGGAGCAGTGGAAGTGGCCCTCGGGGCTGCCGGGTTGGGATGTGCGGCTGTTGGTGGTGCACATCGTGCGGCAGGTCGAGGCGATGGGGACGATGCTGGCCGCGGAGCCGCCGCCGGCCGGGGCGAAGACGGTCGGGGCGAAGACGGTCGGGCTGGACGCCTGGGCGCTGTCCACCGCGGGAATCGCGGAGAAGCTGGATGCCTCGACCCGGGCGGAGGAGGCGCGGACCGCTGATCCGCTCGTCGCGCTCGACGCCGCCGCGGAGCGGCTCGCGGCGCTCGAGGCCGAGGCGACCAGCACCGACCGGCTGGTGCCGGGCCCGTTCGGCCCGATGCGGGCGAGCGACTTCCTGGTGACGCGGCTGGTGGAACTGGTCGTCCACAGCGACGACCTCGCCCGGGCCACCGGCATCGAGATCGGCTTCGACCGGCACGCGGTCGCCGGGGCGGTGCGGGTCCTCGCGGACGCGCTTGCCGCGAAGGCGCCCGGGAACTCCGTCGAGGTGCGGGTGCCGCCGTATGCCGCCGTGCAGTGCGTGGAGGGGCCGCGCCACACCCGCGGCACCCCGCCGAACGTGGTCGAGACCGACCCCATGACCTGGCTGCGCCTGTCCACCGGGCGCTCCTCGTTCGCGGACGAGGTCGAGGCCGCCCGCGTCTCCGCGTCCGGCGAGCGCGCCGACCTCGCGCCGTACCTCCCGGTCCTGGGGTAGCTGCTGCGGAGTTGCTCGGCCGATTCCCCCCGGCGTCCGGTTCTGATTCCCCCCGGGCCGCCGCTCTGTCGGTTCCGGGAGCGCTGGACGGGCGTGGGCGGGGTGGCGGCCACGAGGGCTCCCCGACGCGATTGGCCGGAAAACGACCCTGCGCCCGGGCGCGCCCGACTCCGTACGGCGAACATCACACCGCTTGCCACGTAAGGCATGACGCGCGTAGACCCGCGGAAATGAAGGTTCGCCCGTTCGGATGAGAGGCATTCCTGCCCTAGACTCGACAACGTGCCTCGTGGTGACGGACGACTCAGCCACGACCTGCTCCCCGGTGAGAAGGGCCCCCAAGACGCCTGCGGTGTCTTCGGTGTCTGGGCCCCAGGGGAAGAGGTCGCCAAACTCACCTACTTCGGGCTGTACGCCCTGCAGCACCGCGGACAGGAGTCCGCGGGCATCGCAGTGAGCAACGGCTCCCAGATCCTGGTCTTCAAGGACATGGGCCTGGTTTCCCAGGTCTTCGACGAGACCTCCCTCGGCTCGCTGACCGGCCACATCGCCGTCGGCCACGCCCGCTACTCGACCACCGGCGCGTCCGTGTGGGAGAACGCGCAACCCACCTTCAGGGCCACCGCCCACGGCTCCATCGCGCTGGGCCACAACGGCAACCTGGTGAACACCGCCGAGCTCGCCGAGATGGTCGCCGCGCTGCCGCAGGGTCCCGGACGGGGCATGAAGGTGGCGGCCACCAATGACACGGACATGATCACGGCGCTGCTGGCGAACCAGGTCGGCCCGGACGGCGACCCGCTGTCGGTCGAAGAGGCGGCACCACAGGTGCTGCCGAAGATCAAGGGTGCTTTCAGCCTCGTCTACATGGACGAGCACACCCTGTACGCCGCCCGTGACCCGCAGGGCATCCGCCCGCTGGTGCTGGGCCGGCTGGAGCGCGGCTGGGTGGTGGCCTCCGAGTCCGCCGCCCTGGACATCTGCGGCGCCAGCTTCGTCCGCGAGATCGAGCCCGGCGAGCTGATCGCCGTCGACGAGCAGGGGCTGCGCTCCTCCCGCTTCGCCGAGGCCCGCCCCAAGGGCTGCGTCTTCGAGTACGTCTACCTCGCCCGCCCCGACACCGACATCGCGGGCCGCAACGTCTACCTGTCCCGGGTGGAGATGGGCCGCCGGCTGGCCAAGGAGGCCCCGGTCGAGGCCGACCTGGTGATACCGACTCCGGAGTCCGGCACGCCGGCCGCGGTCGGCTACGCCGAGGCCAGCGGCATCCCGTACGGCTCGGGCCTGGTGAAGAACTCCTACGTCGGCCGGACTTTCATCCAGCCGTCGCAGACGATCCGGCAGCTCGGCATCCGGCTCAAGCTCAACCCGCTCAAGGAGGTCATCCGCGGCAAGCGGCTGGTCGTGGTGGACGACTCCATCGTCCGCGGCAACACGCAGCGCGCGCTGGTCCGGATGCTCCGCGAGGCCGGCGCCGCCGAGGTGCACATCCGGATCTCCTCGCCGCCGGTGAAGTGGCCGTGCTTCTTCGGTATCGACTTCGCCACCCGCGCCGAGCTGATCGCCAACGGCATGAGCGTCGAGGAGATCGGCAAGTCGCTCGGCGCGGACTCGCTGTCGTACATCTCGATCGACGCGATGGTCGAGGCGACCACGATCCCCAAGTCCGACCTGTGCCGGGCCTGCTTCGACGGCGAGTACCCGATGGACCTGCCCGACCCCGAGCTGCTCGGCAAGCAGCTGCTCGAGGTCGAGCTGGCCGGCGGCTCGGACGCTGCCGACGCGCTGCGC
>NZ_JACEGK010000559.1:0-5002 GCF_056859195.1 Streptomyces sp. NH27 | reverse complement strand
CCCCCCAAGGCACCCGCGTACACCCCGACGGCCCCTGCCCACACGCCCGCCCCGTCGTCCCGCCGCCAGTGGGGCCTGGCCGTGATTGCACTGGCGCAGTTGACGGTGCTGTTCGGATCGACGAACGGGAGCCAGTTCAACTTCTATGAAGCGACCGGGGGCCGGTTCGGCCTGTATGACGCGAACGCGCTGGTGTACTACGGCTTCGCGGTCGCCTTCGGCGCGCTGCTGTTGCCCGGCGGTCATATCGCGGACCTCGTAGGGCGCAGACGGACTCTGATCATCGGCCTGGCGGGATTCGCGGCGGCCAGCCTGTTCAGCGCCTTCCCCTCGTCCTTCTCCTCGCCGCTGCTGATCCTGGCCCGCGTCGTACAGGGCGGCGGCGCCGCCCTCGTGACGGCGGCGGCGCTGGCCATGGTGGCCACCGGCTTCACCGAACCGAGGGAACGGATCAGGGCCTTCGGGATCTACACCGCGGCCGGCGTCGGCGGCCCGGTGCTCGGGCTGCTCACCGCCGGATTCCTGACCTGGGGCTCGACCCTGGGCGTCGGCATCGTCCTCGCCCTGATCGCCCTGATCGGCGTCCCCGTCCTGCCGCACGACCCCCCGGACCGCACCGGCATCCGCTTCGACCTGCCCGGCGTGCTGCTCAGCTCCCTCGGGCCGGCCATTCTCATCTACGGTCTCATCCAGGCCCCGTACGTCGGCGGGGGAACTCCCCAGGTGATCGCCTCGGTCTCCGGGGGCCTCATCCTGCTCATGACCTTCCTGTGGTGGCAGGGCAGAACGTCGAGCCCGCTCCTTGCGCCGTACGTCCTCGGGGACCGCAGTCGCCTTGGCGGCTTCCTGACCATGGGCCTCACCGGCGTGGGCATCCTCTGCCTGATACCGCCCATGGCCCGCCCCACGCACGGGGCCGGCCTGTCGATGCTGCCCATGGTCGTCGCGATCGTCATCGGCTCCACCCAGGTCGCCCCACGCCTGTTGCACCGCGCGGTGCCGCCTCGCCGTCTCATCGTGGCGGGCTTGCTGATCACGCCACTCGGACTGGCCCTGGGCATCAGCGCCATCGAGGCCGACGGCTCGTACAGGGTCGTGCTGCCCGGCATCATCCTCGCGGGCCTGGGCATCGGCCTTGCCTTCACGCCGCTCTTCGCCATCGCGACCGCCGCCGTCGTCCCCCAGCACTCCGGCGCGGCGGCGGGCGCCCTCATCGCTGCCCAGTTCGTGGGGCAAGGGCTCGGCACGGCGGTGTACGACAGCCTCAACGGCCCGCCCTGGTGGGCCGTCGTCTGCCTGCTCCTCGCAAGCCTGATCGCCGGCCTGATGGTGACGACGAAAGCCCAGGTCTCTCGCTGAGCTCGGACCGCCGGAGCGCCCCGGTGCCGGCTTCCTGAGTTCGATCAGCCGGGGCACCAATCAGCCCGCCCGAACCCTGAACTACCTTGTGGACCATGTTGCTTCGTCACATCAACATGACCCTCCGGCCGCTCGGCGAAGGCTACGTCGTCTCCCTCGCCGAGGAATACGACTACCCCGGCCCCTGGGAGGACGACCGCGGTATCCAGACCAGCGGCACATCCGCCGCCCAGGTCAACTGCGTCACCGACACCGGCGACCTCGCCCTCCGTATCGAACTCCACGACGCCTCCCCGGGGACCGACACCAGCCGCACCTGGCAGTACGGACCCGAAGACGTCGTGCTGTGCGCCGAGGACGACTTCCTCACGCTCGCGGTCCCCTGCCAGGGCGACCTCGGTGAGCGGTGGCCCGACGACGAGCCACCGCTCGCTCTCCCGCCCAGGGCTGCCGGCGGGGCACTGCGGGTACGCCTGTACGGGCGGGCGGATTCCAGCGAATACGGCATCGCGGACCGGGGAGAGACCCACCTGCTCCAGCTCTGGCCCGACCCCGCCTCCGACCCCGCAGCCGGCTCCGACCCCGAAGCAGCCGCAGCCGCAGCCGCAGCACCGTAAGCGCACGTGCTCCGGGAAGCCGGCTTCGGGTACCGCGGGCCCCTGCCGGGTTGGCAGGGACCCGCGGTGCAGAGCGCTCAGGAGGACCGGGATCCGTCCTCGTCGAGCGGCATCCCGGCCGGCATCGCGCCTACCGTCCGTTGCCGGCCGGACGGCCCGGCCTCACTTCAGGTGCCGGTCGAAGAACCGGCCCCCGTCCTTCAGCTCGAACCACGGGGTGCCGGTGTGCCCGCCCACGTTGGCGTGCAGCGTCTTCTCCTTGCTGCCGAAGGCGTCGAACAGATCCAGGGCCCGCTGCCGGGGGTTGCCCTTGTCGTCCCACTGGAGCAGGAACAGCAGCGGAATGGAGACCTGCCGGGCCTCCTCCCGCTGGGCGCGGGGCACGTACCCCCCGGCGAAGAACCCGGCGGCCGCGATGCGCGGCTCGGCCACCGCCAGCCGGATGCCGACGGCGGTCCACCCCGAGTACCCGACCGGGCCGTCGCCGATCTCGGGCAGCGAAAGGAGGGCGTCCAGGGTGGTCCGCCAGTCCGGGACCGCCTTCTCGACCAGCGGGCCGACGAAGGACTCGAAGATCTCGTCGACCGGCTCGCCGGCCTGCATCGCCACGCGGAGGTCGGCGCGGGCCTGGTCGTCGGCGGCGGAACGGGGCCGGTCACCGCACCCGGGGGCGTCGATGGAGGCCACCGCGTAGCCGGACGCCGCGTAGTGCCGGGCCCGGGCCACCAGCCGGGGCTCCCGCTTGGGCAGGCCGTTGTTGTGGGCCATCAGGATCAGCGGGACCGGTACGGCGGATTCCGGCGTCCACAGGGTGCCGGGGATCTCGCCGAGGGTGAATTCGCGTGCCAGGACGCCGTCATCGAGCCGTTGCTCGGATGTGAACTGCATGGTCGTGCCTTTCGGGAGCGCGCGTGATCGGCGCTCCCGGACGACCTATCGCCCGACCGTGACCCCGGAGGAGAGCACCCATGTCGATACTGTGTTCACGGGTACCACCTCCTCGTTCTCTCGCACGGCCTCCGGAACCATACCAGTGGTCGCCGTGATCCAGCAGACGGGTTGCCCGGGCGCCGTGGCCGGATGCCACGGAGCCGAGATTCCCGCGATGAGTCCCTGCGACGGCGGGGGCGGATTCTCGGGGTCCTGTCGCTACGCGTCGCTCAGGCGAGGCGGTGCTCCCAGCGCAGCAACGGATGATCATTGATCCAGTAGGTGTGGGTGCCGGCGGTGACGCGCAGTTGCACGGTGTCGATGTCAGGGCTGCCCGCGTGCTGCCACGCGATGAGGGCCATCTCGATGGTGTCCCACAGCGCTACGGGGCCGCCCTGTCGGACCGTCCAGTCGTCACCGTCAGCGGTGAACTGGGCGAAGGACTCGCGCTCCGGGTCGAAGAGGTAGAGCAACTTGGTCCCGTCGCTCCGAGCGGCGCGGACGAACTGAGCCCCAGGCGCGGCGAGTTGGGCCAGAAAGGCGGGCATCCAGTCGTCCAGCAGGGCGGGAGGCACCTTCGTCTTCCGCTCGCTGTCGGCGTAGGCCGTCCGGGCGGACAGGTCGCCGGCCACCGGCGCCACGGCCTGGGCGCGCGCCTGCATGAACGAGGACCGGCCGATGATGCGGCCCTGCGCGTTGCCGTCCTCGTCGACGGTGACTCTGGCCAGGCCGGTTCCGTACGGCCAGGAGCCGACGGTGCTGAGGATGGTGCCGCCGGGCTTCGTCTGGCGGACCCAGGCGTACGGGATACGGCGGACGGAGCAGGTGGCGATCACGCGGTCGTACGGCGCGTTGCGTGGGTAGCCGAGGAGTCCGTCGCCTGTGACGGTCCACGTGGAGAAGCCGAATGTCTCCAGTGCGGTGTCGGCGCGTTCCGCCACCTCGGGGTCCACCTCGACCGTGGTGACGTTGTCCTCGCCGAGGTAGTGGCACATCAGGGCGGCGGAGTAGCCGGTGCCGGTGCCGATCTCCATGACCCGGTGGTCCGGTTGCAGGTCCAGGCTCTCGATCATGCCGACCACGGTCGCCGGGGTGGTGGAGGAGGAGGTGGGCACACCTCCGACGGTGCCCCGGGCCTGGTCGGCGGTCAGGTGGCCGTCGAGCTGGGTGGTCAGGGTGTCGTACCGGTACGCGATGTCCAGCCATTCGGCGGTGTCGGTAGCGGCCGCGGTGATCGGGCGCCATGAGCCGCCTTCGTTGACGAAGACTCCGGGGCGGAGGAACAACTCGCGCGGTACGGCCTCGACAGCGGCACGCAGCCACGGAGAGACGAGGACGCCTTCGTGCGCCAACAGGTCGGCGAGGCGGCGGCGTTGGGGCGCGGAGTCGTTCATGAGGTGTCTCCTTGGGTGAGCAGATCGGCGAAGGCGGCGGACATCGGCAGACCGGTCTCCGTCTCCAGCCATCCCCATTGGCCGTTCGGGTTCAGCTCCAGCCACCAGTAGTCGCCCGCCCGGTCCACGGCGAGGTCGAAACTCCCTGATACCAGTCCGAGGTGTCGCAGGTAGGAGTGCAGCGCCGTGTTCATACGGTCGGGCAGGCGTTCCGCGGTGTACGTGAGGGCGCCGTAGTCCCTGCGCCAGTCCAGCAGGCCGGAGTTGATACGAACGGCGAACGTCTGCCGGCCGACGACCAGCACACGGAGGTCGGCAACTTTGTCCACGCGGGTCTGGAACAGGTGCGGTGCGACGCCAACGCTCTCGTCGATCTCGTCGGCGGACACCGGATCGGCCCAGCCGGTGACCGGCACGCCGTCCCGCGTGTACGGCGTCCAGCGCAACGTCTTGGAGATTACGTCGCCCTGGTCGGCAATGAACTCACGTGCCTCGTCAGGGTCATTGGTGGGGGAGGTCGGTCCGGCTGGGGTCGTCCTCGTCCCACCAGGGCAGGTAGCCGGCGACTTTGACGCCCTCGGTGGTGGTGATGGTCCACTCGTTCGCTGAGGGGGCGGGGCCCGGGCGGTAGTTGAGCGCGGCCAGGGCGGAAGGGCTCATTGCGTCGGCTCCTCGGTCATGGCCGTGCGGAGGGTGTGGAGG
>NZ_JACEGK010000558.1:0-5016 GCF_056859195.1 Streptomyces sp. NH27 | reverse complement strand
GGGCGGGACTTTAGCCCGGTGTTGTCCTGGTTTGTCGACGAGCGTGTAACAACGGTTAGTAGCCACCCGTTCGGCGGGAATCACTCGGCCATGAACGTGAACGACCTCACCCCCCATGCCCTGGACCACCTCGACGACTGCGACGAGACCGTACTGACGTTCCGTCAGCTGCGCGAACTCGGCCTGACCGCAGCCGAGATCGCCGGCCGCTGCCGCCCGGGCGGCCGCTGGCAGCAGATCCTGCCGCAGGTGTGCCTGCTGCACTCTGGCCCGCCCAGCAGCGAGGAACGCGTGCGGGCCGCACTGTTGTACGCGGGCCGCGACCCGGGCGGGCACGGCCCGGTCGGCGGCGGCCGGGAGGCGATGGTCACCGGGTTGGCCGCGCTCGCGCTGTACCGCTTCACGTCGGTGCCCCCGCTGATCGGCCTGCCGGTGATCGACGTCCTGGTGCCGTGGCAGCGCAGGTTGCGTGACGCGGGCGACGTCAACGTGCACCGCACCCGCGAACTGCCGCACCCGCTGGACGTGGTGGGGCTGCCCTGCGCGCCGGTGCCGCGCGCGGTGGCGGACGCGGTCGCCGAACTCGGCGACACCGACGCCGTACGGGCGCTGCTGTCCGAGGCGGTGCGGTCCGGGCACTGCGACGGCGCCACGGTACTGCGGGAGTTGTCCCGGGCCGGGCTGCTGAACCGCCCGACCGTGCGGCGCGCGGTGGACGTGCTGCACACGGAGGACCGCGCGATGGCCGAGCAGCGGCTGTACATGATGGTGCACTGCCACCAACTGCCCGACCCGGTATGGAATGTGGACCTGCGGCTGCCCGGCGGGCCGCCGCTGGGCGGGGCGGACGCGTTCTGGCCCGAGCACGGCGTCGCGGTCTGTCTCGACCCGGCCGACGACGCGTTGTGGTCCCACTACGCCCGGCAGCGCGAGCACTTGGAGGCGCTGGGCGTGACGATGGTGTTCCTGTCCCCCACGAAGCTGCGCGACGCGATGGAGCAGCAGGCGGCCGTGGTCAGGACGGCCCTGATGGCGTCCTGCGAACTCGACCCGGCCGCCTACGTGGTGGTCACCCCGCGCTGAGGAGTTCCCTTCTCGGCCCGCGGCAGGGCCCCGCCGTCCTCACCGCTTCCTGAGCAGCAGTTCGGCGTTGCGGTCGTGCGCGGCACCGCCGGCCGAGGCGATGTCGGCGCCGGGCGCGTTGAAGGCCAACTCCCTCTACAGCGAGGCCAATCCGTTGGTCGACAGATCGTGGTGGTCGGTGCGGTGCGGGGCCGCGGACTCGGGGTTGGGCGTGCCTTTTCTCCGCGGGGCGACGGGGTGGGGCTACTCGGGTGGAGCTGTCGCCGCGGGGCGTCGCAGGAGTGCCCGGGTGGGAAGTGCGGTGGCGGCCAGGGCCAGGGCCAGGGCACCGCCGGTGAGTCCGAGCAGGATGTTCGGCGGCACATAGGGGCTAGCGCCGGTCAGTCCGCGGGCGATCGGCACGAGCGTGATCCACGCGATCGCCGCACCGATGACGAGCCCGCCCGCCGCGACGAGCAACGCCTCCCATCGCATCATCCCGAGCACCTGCCGCCGGGTGGTGCCCGCCAGCCGCAGCAGGGCGACCTCGCGGCGCCGATCGAGGACCGTCATGACGAGGGTGTTGGCGGCAGCGACGGCCGCGAACCCGCCGAGCACGGCGGCCATCACCTGGTTGGACCAAGCGTTGAGTTCGAGGTCCTTGTCCGCCTGCGCGCGGTAGCCCGCCCGGTCGGTGACGGTGAGCCCGGGCACCCCGAGCCCGGCCAACTCCCTTTGTGCGGCGGCCGGGTCGGCGCCCGGGGCGTCGTGCACGAGCACCTGCGCGTCGTACGCCGTCCCCGCGTGTGCGGCGACCGCGTCGCGCGGCATGAGCAACTGCCCCATCCCCAGGCCGCGTTCGTAGACGGCGACCACCTTGGGCCGGACCTGGGTGCCGTCGCCGAGCCAGAGCGACAGGTGGCCGCCGACCTTCACGTGAGCGCTGCCGGACAGCAGCGTGTCGACCGCGACCGTACGGCTGTCGCCGGTGAGGTCGGCCAGCGAGCCGCTCTTCACGCCGAGTTGGAGCACCTTGGGCAGGGCGGCGGGGTCGCCGGAGACGCCGATGAGGTTCTCTGAGTTCAGCGCCCCGCTCTCCCGGATGAGCGCGCCGGTGCGCAGGATGCCGACCGCGGTGTCCACGCCGTGCAGCGCGGCGGCGCGGCCGGCGGTGGAGGCGGGCAGCCCGGCGCCGTCGGAGCCGACCACCTGGTCGGCGACAACCGCTTGGTGGATCTGCCGGGACGTGGCGTGGGTGATCGACCCCTGCATGCACAGCAGGGTGCCGCAGAAGGCGGTGACCAGCGCGATCGGGGTGATCGCGGCGGCCAGCCGGCGGGCGGCGGCACGGGTGTTGGCGGCGGCGAGCATCCCGGAGACCGAGCCGGACGCGCGCAGCGGCAGCCCCAGCACCGCGGCGGCGAGCCACGCCACGACCGGGCCGAGGAAGGCCACTCCGGCCATCAGGCTGAACACGATGCCGAGCGCGACCGAGGCGGCGTCGTCGCCGGTCTCGTGCGCGGCGACGCCGGCCAGGAAGCAGCCGCCGACGACCGCGGCCAGGCCCAGCACCGTACGGATCACGCCGGGCCGGCGGCGTTCCACCGCGGCCTCGCCCAGTGCCTCGCTGGGCCGGGCCTTCGAGGGGCGGCGGGCGGCGAGGTAGCCGGCCACGAGCGACCCGAGCAGGCCGGCGCCGACCGCGACGACCATCGGTATCCAGCCGACGTCGAGCGTCACGCCGTGCGGCACCGCGTCCTTGTGGACGAGCTGGCGCAGCCACCAGCGGGCCAGTTCGACGCCGGGCCAGATCCCGGCGGCGCCGGCGAGCGGGGCGACCAGCAGGGCCTCGGTCGCGACGGTCCTGCGGATCTGGCGCGGGGTGGCGCCGATCGCGCGCAGCAGCGCGATCTCCCGGGAGCGCTGGCCGATGGCGAGGGCGACGGTGCCCATCACCACGAACACGGCGGTGGCCGTGGCGATCCCGCCGAAGGAGCCGCCGATCGCGGTCATCATCTCCTTGGCCTCGGCGAGTTGAGGCTGTTCGGCCATGCCCCGGTCGTCGCCGGTGCGTACTTTCGCGTGGCCGCCGACGGCGTGTCGGGCCTGGTCGGCCAGCGCGTCCGTGCCGGTGCCCGGCTTCGGGAAGACGGCGATGGCGTCCGCCCGGCCGGGGTGGCCGGAGAGCGACCCGGCGACGGAGTCGGCGAAGTAGACGGTGGGGCCGGCCGAGCGGTCGGCTGCGGCCAGCCCGGCGACGCGGTAGGCGGCGGTCCGGCCGGGGGCGGTCAGGGTGAGGGTGTCCCCGACGGACACGTGGGCCGCGCGGGCGGTGCCGGCGTCGAGCACGACCTCGCCCGCGCCGGGCGCTCGGGCCGTATCGGCGGCCTCAGTGCCGGATGCCGCCGAGCCGGATGTGGCAGTACCGGATGCGGCCGCCGGGGGCTGGGAGATCAGGTGCGCGGACCAGTCCCGGCCGGTGAGTTGGGGAAGGCCGGCCGAGCCCGCACCCGCGGCGCCCGATCCTCCGTGGGCCGCGCCCACCGGGAACGCGATGTCGGGGACGGCCGCGGCCACGCCCGGGCGGGCGGCGATCCGCGCGGCCAGGTTCGTGGCGAGCCGGGGCTGGTCGGTGAGCGGCTCGGAATCGGTGTCCTGGCTGTCGCCGTGCCCGGTGGTGAGGTGGGCCTGCGGGTCGGCCGCGACCACGACCGGCACGTGTGCATACCGGGTCGGCGGCACATGCGCGGTCAGGCCGGTCTGGAGCAGGGCGCCGCACGCGGTGACCACGGCGGCCGCGAAGAGCAGCGCGACGAACGTGCCGACGAAGGAGGCGGGCCGGAAGCGTACGGAGGCGCGGGCCAGGCCGTTCACGCCGCCCTCCCTCGCGGGGCGCGGGCGGCTCCGGTCACGGAGTCCCCGGGGGTGTGGGCACCGGAAGTCCACCCGTCGGCGCTGCGGCCATCGGCGGGTCGGCCGCCCGAAGTCCGCGAGGTGAGCGCGACCATCCGGTCCGCGACGGCCGTCGGGTCGGGCGCGACCAGCTCGCCCGCGAAGTTCCCGTCGGCCAGGAACAGCACCCGGTCGGCGTACGACGCGGCGACCGGGTCGTGCGTCACCATCACCACGGTCGCGGCCGGGCCCGAACCGTCCAGGCCGCCGTCGACCGCCTGCCGCATCAGCACCAGGATGTCGCGGGCGGTGCCCGTGTCGAGCGCACCGGTCGGCTCGTCCGCGAAGATCACCTCCGGGCTGGTCACCAGCGCACGGGCGATCGCCACGCGCTGCTGCTGCCCGCCGGAGAGCTGGCCGGGCCGGCGCCTGCCGTACCCGTCCAGGCCGACCCGCGCCAGCATCGCCGCGGCCCGGCGCCGGTCCGGACGCTGCCCGGCCAGGCGCTGCGGCAGCAGCACGTTCTGCTGGACGGTCAGGGACGGCAGCAGGTTGAACGACTGGAAGACGAAGCCGATCCGGCTACGGCGCAGCCGGGTCAGCCTGTTCTCGCTCAGTCCGGTGATCTCCTCGCCGCCGAGCAGCACCGACCCGTCCGACGGGCGGTCCAGGCCCGCCGCGCACTGGAGGAAGGTGCTCTTGCCGGAGCCGGACGGCCCCATGACCGCGGTGAAGCTGCCGCGCGGCAACGCCAGGTCGATGCCGCGCAGCGCGTGCACCGCCGCGTCGCCCCGGCCGTAGGTCCGGCGCACTCCGCGCAGTTCCACCGCATAGGTCGCCGTGCTGGTCATCGGGCTCGCTCCGTATTCGTCCACACTACGAAGCTACGAAGCGCGGGCCGCGCGAACCATGGCGCTTTCTGGCGTCCTCATGGTGGGGTTTTCCCGACCTATCAGGCACCCGCTGGCTGCCTACCCGGCTCCCGGGGCGGGCCGCTATGGCCGGGGGCGGGCCGCCTTCGACCGGGGCCGAGGCACGTTCCGACCGGGTTCGACCGGCATC
>NZ_JACEGK010000557.1:0-5017 GCF_056859195.1 Streptomyces sp. NH27 | reverse complement strand
GGTGTCGAAAGGGAGAGCGCGCGGAGATCGTGAGGAACGAGCGATCGAGCACGGTCGACCGTCGACACCGGGTCCAAGGGGCCGGAGGCGAAGGCGCGGCAAGAAAGGCAGTCGCCCACCGGGTTTCTAACGGTGGGCGACAGCCTTGCCCGTGGGCTCCAGGCGGCGGTGCAGCAGGACCGCCAGGGAGTCGGTGAGGGCCACCGGGTCCACGGGATGGGTGACCGCCGCGTCGGCGCGGCTCCAGGTGGCCAGCCAGGCGTCCTGCGGGCGGCCGATCAGCACCAGCACCGGCGGGCAGTGGAAGATCTCGTCCTTCGCCTGGCGGCACACGCCCATTCCGCCGGCCGGGTTGGCCTCCCCGTCGAGCACCATCACGTCGATGCCGCCCTTCTCCAACTCGGTCAGCACCGCGGGCAGCGTCGCGCATTCCACGTACTGCACCGGGGGAAGATCGGCGGAGGGCCGGCGTCCGACGGCGAGCCGGACCTGCTCCCGGGTGTTCGCGTCGTCGCTGTAGACCAGCACCGTGGCGGTCGCCTGCATCGTGGCTCCTCCTCGTGAAGGATTTCTCAAGTGGCTCGGATGCTACTCCCGCCAGGGTGTTTCCGAGGAGGGGTCGCCCGATCGAAGGACACCCAACTAGGCCGTGCGGGTCGCCGAAGGTCCTTGACACACCGAAGGGGGACCCCCGGAGTCAGCGCCGGATAAGGGACCGACATAATGTCGGACGTGGCGACAGCAACAGCAGTAGAAACCGGGCACGCGCACCCGTCGGTCAACCGGCCGAACCTCACCAGCGTCGGGACCATCATCTGGCTGAGTTCCGAGCTGATGTTCTTCGCGGCCCTCTTCGCGATGTACTTCACCCTTCGGTCGGTCACTGGTGAGACCTTCTGGCGGGCCCACGCCGACGCGCTGAACGTGCCGTTCTCCGCGACGAACACGACGATCCTCGTGCTCTCCTCCTTCACTTGCCAGATGGGCGTGTTCGCCGCCGAGCGCGGTGACGTGAAGAAGCTGCGCTCGTGGTTCATCGTGACGTTCGTGATGGGCGCGATCTTCATCGGCGGGCAGATCTTCGAGTACACCAGCCTGGTCAAGAAGGACGGGATCTCGCTCAGCTCCGACCCGTACGGCTCGGTGTTCTACCTGACGACCGGGTTCCACGGGTTGCATGTGACGGGTGGTCTGATCGCGTTCCTGATGGTGCTGGGCCGCACCTACGCGGCCAAGCGGTTCACCCATCAGCAGGCCACCGCAGCCATCGTCGTGTCCTACTACTGGCACTTCGTCGATGTCGTCTGGATCGGCCTGTTCGCCACGATCTACCTGATCAAGTAGCCGGTACCGCGCGGTCGGCGTCGCGTCGCACTCCGGACGGAGGACGACGGCCCGCCGATGGCACAGCCAGAAGCATCGACACAAGAGATCCTGACACCGGGGTAATCCGTGAAAAAGCTCTCCGTACGACGGCGCCATCCGCTGGCGGCGCTTGTCGTCCTACTCTTCGCGCTCGCGGCCACCGGGGGGCTGTACGCCGCGCTCGCGCCGGCGCCCAAGGCGCAGGCTGACACCTCGCAGTCCTCCCTCGCCATCGAGGAGGGCAAGAAGCTCTACCAGGTCGGCTGCGCCAGTTGCCACGGCATGTCGGGGCAGGGAAGTTCCGACGGCCCGACCCTGGTGGGCGTCGGCTCGTCCGCGGTGGACTTCCAGGTCGGCACCGGCCGCATGCCGGCCAAGCAGCCCGGCCCGCAGATCGAGGCGAAGAAGAAAACCTACAGCCAGGGCGAGATCGACCAGCTCGCCGCGTACATCGCCTCGTTGGGCCCCGGCCCGGTGACGCCCACGAAGGACCAGTACAGTCCGGCCTCCGCCGACGTCGCCAAGGGCGGCGAGCTGTTCCGGACCAACTGCGCGCAGTGCCACAACTTCGTGGGCAAGGGTGGCGCGCTGACGCACGGCAAGTTCGCGCCGAGCCTCAAGGGCGTCTCGTCGAAGCACGTCTACGAGGCGATGCAGACCGGCCCGCAGAACATGCCGTCCTTCCCGGACAGCACGATGCCCTCCGACGCGAAGGCGAACATCATCGCGTACCTGAAGGCCGTGGACAGTGCGCAGAGCCCGAACCCCGGCGGCTTCACGCTCGGTTCCCTCGGCCCGGTGTCCGAGGGCCTGTTCGCCTGGGTCTTCGGTCTCGGCACGCTGATCGCCATCGCCATTTGGGTCGCTGCCCGGACGACTAAGGCCAAGAAATCATGAGCGACGAGACTGGATCGCACAACGACGTGCCAGAGAACCTGCCGAGCGAGCGGGGCGGCCACCACGGCGACGAGGTCGCCAAGCCCGACCCGTTCGCCAACCCCGGGCTGCCGCCCCACGAGCACCGGCGCCAGGACATCGACGAGAAGGCGGCCAGGCACTCCGAGCGAGTGGTGGCCGGCCTGTTCACGCTGTCGATGCTCGGCACCATCGCCTTCATCGCGTGCTTCGTCATCTTCCCGGTCGACAAGATCGTCTACATCTTCCCGTTCGGGCATGTCAGTGCGCTGAACTTCTCGCTCGGCCTCACCTTGGCCGTGGCGCTGTTCGGCATCGGCGCGGGCGCCGTGCACTGGGCCCGTACGCTGATGTCCGACGAGGAGATCGCCGACGACCGGCACCGTATCGACGCCGACGACGAACTGCGGGAGAACGTCCGCCAGCAGTGGATCACCGGCGCGAAGGAGAGCGGCTTCGGCCGCCGCAAGCTGATCCGCAACACCATGATGGGCGCGCTCACCATGGTGCCGCTGGCCGGCCTGGTGATCATGCGCGACCTCGGTCCGCTGCCGGAGAAGAAGCTCGACCACACCATGTGGGCCAAGGGCAAGCAGCTGATCAACACCAACACCAACCAGCCGCTGCGTCCCGAGGACGTCATCGTCGGCTCCCTGACCTTCGCCCAGCCGGACGGACTCGAAGAGAGCCAGGACGACTTCCAGGAGCAGATCGCCAAGGCGGCCCTGATGATCGTGCGGCTCAAGCCGGACGACATCAAGGACAAGCGCGAGCGCGACTGGGGCCACCAGGGCATCGTCGCCTTCTCCAAGATCTGCACCCACGTCGGCTGCCCGATCAGCCTGTACGAGCAGCAGACGCACCACGTGCTGTGCCCGTGCCACCAGTCGACGTTCGACCTCTCCGACGGCGCGCGGGTGCTCTTCGGTCCCGCGGGTCACGCGCTGCCGCAGCTCCGGATCAGCGTCAACAGTGAGGGCAACCTCATCGCCCTCGGCGACTTCGAGGAGCCCGTCGGCCCGGCATTCTGGGAGCGCTCATGAGCACCACGACCGATGATGCACCGACCCGGCGTGGCCGCCCGACGAATCCCGGTGAGCGGGTCGCGGAGTGGACCGACGGCCGGCTCGGGCTCTACAAGTTGGCCAAGTCCAACCTGCGCAAGATCTTCCCGGACCACTGGTCCTTCATGCTCGGCGAGGTCTGCCTCTACAGCTTTGTGATCCTCATCCTCACGGGTGTGTATCTGACGCTGTTCTTCCACCCGAGCATGAACGAGGTCGTGTACAACGGCCCGTACGCACCGCTCGACGGTCAGCGGATGTCGGAGGCGTTCGCCTCCACGGTGCACATCAGCTTCGAGGTCCGCGGCGGTCTGCTGATCCGGCAGATCCACCACTGGACCGCGCTGATCTTCATCGCCGCGATGGTCGTGCACATGATGCGCGTCTTCTTCACCGGCGCGTTCCGCAAGCCGCGCGAGCTGAACTGGCTCTTCGGCTGGACCCTGCTCCTCCTGGGCATGTTCACCGGCTTCACCGGTTACTCGCTCCCGGACGACCTGCTGTCCGGCACCGGTGTGCGGTTCATGGAGGGCGCGGTCCTGTCCGTGCCGATCGTCGGCACCTACCTGTCGATGTTCATGTTCGGCGGGGAGTTCCCCGGGCACGACTTCGTGGCGCGCTTCTACTCGGTGCACATCCTGCTGCTGCCGGGTCTGATGGCCGGCCTGCTGGTGGCCCACCTGATCCTGGTGTTCTTCCACAAGCACACCCAGTTCCCGGGTGCGGGCAAGACCGAGAAGAACGTGGTCGGCTCCCCGCTGCTGCCGATCTACACCGCGAAGGCGGGCGGCTTCTTCTTCCTGGTCTTCGGTGTCATCGCCGCGGTCGCCGCGGTCGCCACCATCAACCCGATCTGGTCGATCGGCCCCTACCGGCCGGACCAGGTGTCCACGGGTGCCCAACCCGACTGGTACATGGGCTTCTCCGAGGGCCTGATCCGTGTGATGCCGGGCTGGGAGATCACGGCCTGGGGCCACACGCTGGTGCTCGGCGTCTTCATCCCGCTGGTGATCTTCCCGCTGGTGATGGTGGCCATCGCGGTCTACCCGTTCATCGAGTCCTGGGTCACCGGGGACAAGAGCGAACACCACCTGCTGGACCGGCCGCGCAACCGTCCGGTGCGCACCGGGTTCGGTGTCGCCTGGCTGACCGAGTACTTCGTGCTGCTGGTCGGTGGCGGCAACGACCTGTGGGCCACGCACTTCCACCTGTCGATCAACGCGATCACCTGGTTCGTGCGGGTCAGCTTCTTCGTGGCGCCGGTGATCACGTTCTGGATCACCAAGCGGATCTGCCTCGGGCTCCAGCGGCGCGACCGGGACAAGGTGCTGCACGGGCGGGAGAGCGGCATCATCAAGCGGCTGCCGCACGGTGAGTTCATCGAGGTGCACGAGCCGCTGTCGCAGCAGCAGTTGCACGTCCTCACCGCGCACGACCAGCCGCAGCCGCTGGACCTCGGACCCGAGACCGACGAGAACGGGGTCGCCCGGAAGGTCAACCCCATCGCGAAGGTGCAGTCGAAGCTGTCCCACGGGTTCTACGGCGAGCACAGCCAGATCCCGAAGCCGACGGTCGAGGAGTACGAAGAGATCACCAGCGGCCACGGCCACCACTGAGTCGCCGCGCTGACCTCAGCAGCAGACCCGGGCCGGACCCGGCACCCGTACGAAGGG
>NZ_JACEGK010000556.1:0-5026 GCF_056859195.1 Streptomyces sp. NH27 | reverse complement strand
GGCCTCGCCGGCGTCCGAGGGTCGTCGGCAAGGCCACCGAAGGTGAGTCTGTAGAGTGATTGGCCCGGACAACATGGCCAATCGAGGGGAAATGGTATGGACGACCCGCAGCCGTCCCGGCCCCTGGAGGGCGCGCCGCGCAGCGGCCGGACCCTGGGCAGCCGGCAACTCGCCGCGATGCTGCCCGACCCGTCCGGCGCCCGGCCCGCCTACCGCCACCTCGCCCGTGCCATCGGCGCACTCATTCTCGACGGCCGGATCGCCCTGCACGTCAGGCTCCCCGCCGAGCGCGAACTGGCCGCCGCCCTCGGCACCAGCCGCGCCACCGTCACCGCCGTGTACGACCTGCTGCGCGCGAGCGGCCACGCGCACAGCCGGCAGGGCGCGGGCACCTGGACCGCGCTGCCCGAGGGCCGCACCCCCCGCGGCGTCACCCGCGCGCTCGGCCTCCCCGACACCGCGATCGACCTGGCCAGGGCCGCCCTCGGGCTGCCCGAACAGACCATCGCGGACGCCCTCGCCCGGGTCGCCCCGCGGCTGGCCGAGCACGCCCACACCCCCGGCTACCACCCTTACGGCCTGCCGGAGTTGCGTGCCGCCGTCGCCGAACGCTTCACCCGGCGGGGCCTGGCGACCATGCCGGACCAGATCCTGGTGACCTCCGGCGCCCAGCACGCCCTCACCCTGGTGCTCGGCCTGCTGTCCGCGCCCGGCGACCGGATCGCGGTCGAGAACCCCTCCTACCCGAACGCCCTTGAGGCGATGCGCCGCGCCCGGCTGCGCACCGTCCCCGTCCCGGTGGCCGACACCGGCTGGGACGCCGGGATCGTCGAGTCCGCGCTGCGCCAGGCGGTGCCCCAACTGGCCTACCTGATCCCCGACTTCCACAACCCGACCGGATGCCTCATGCCCGATGGCGAGCGGGCCCGTATCCTGCGCGCCGCCCAGCACGCCGGCACCTGGCTGATCGTCGACGAGACACTTGCCGAACTCGCCCTCGACGTCCCCGCGCCCGCGCCGTTCGCGTCGCACGCCCCGCCCGGCGGGACCGGCCAGGTCATCACGGTGGGCTCGATGAGCAAGACGCACTGGGCCGGTCTGCGGGTCGGCTGGCTGCGCGCACCCTCGCGGCTGGTCACCGAACTCGCCGCGCAGCGCGTCGCCTCCGACATGGGCGGCTCGGTGCTCGACCAACTCCTCGCGCTCGACCTGCTGTCCGGCGCGGACGGCGGACCGCTGCCGGACCGGCTGACCCGGCTGCGCGGGCAGCGTGCCGCCCTCACCGCCGCCCTGACCGCGCACCTACCGCACTGGACCTGGCAACTGCCGCCCGGCGGGCTGTCGTTGTGGGTCGACCTCGGCGAACCCGTCGCCTCCGCCCTGGCCGAACGCGTCCTCGACTACGGCGTACGGATCGAGGGCGGCGCGTACTTCGCCACCGACCCCGGCATCTTCGAGCAGCGACTGCGCATCCCCTACACCGCACCGCCCGACACCCTGCGCGAGGCCGTGCACCGCATGGCCACCGCCCTCGCCGACGGCCTCCCGCCGTCCGCCGCGACTCGCCGCCCGCATTGGGTCGCCTGACCCTGCCGCCCGGCACCCCTTGCCCGCGCGGCTACCGGGCCTCCTGCGCCAACCCGCCTGGGGCAAACGCCACTTCGGCCGCGGGCAGCACCCGGATGTTTCGCCCGGGGAAGCCGAGGTGGCGGAAGATCTCGTTGTGGTGTGCGATCGACCGTGCCGGCGCGGCGAACTCGCCACTGTCGGGCCGCACCGACGTGGTGTGTCCGTCGGCGACCAGCAGCAGGTCGTATCCGTGGCTCAGCGCCTGCCGCGCCGTGGTGTCCACACAGATCTCGGTGGCGAATCCGGTGACGACCACCTCGGTGACGCCCCGCGCCCTGAGTACCTTGTCGAGGTCGGTGCCCAGAAAGCTGTCCGGGCTGGTCTTGTGGACGACGATCTCGTCGGCGGACGGGGCGAGTTGGGGCACGACCTGCCAGCCCTCGGTGCCGGCCGCCATCCCGCCGCCCTGGTCCTGGATCGTCACCACCGGCACTCCGGCCGCTTTGGCGCGTTCGCGCAGCCCGGCGATCACGGCAACGGTCTCGGCGGCCCGAAAGGCGATCGCCACCGGGTCGTTCTGCATGTCGATGACGAGGAGAGCGGGAGAGCGCGGCATGGGCCCACGGTAGCGGCCCTACCAGCGCCCCCGCCTGCCAAATACCGTGGCGGGATCGGCGCGCATGGTTCGCGCTGCGTGCTGCTCGCCGTGGCGGCTGCCGAGCGGGTCATCGCGCGGGCCTAACGGCGCGCGAGAAAACGGAGTTGCCCGGGCGGTCTGCGTGGCGTTGGGGTGGTCGAGGGTCACTCCGTCGTGGGACGACGGGGCGAACCGGCGGCGGGCGGGCGGCGCCGGCCGGGAAGATCCGGGTATGCCGCCATTGCCGCCACCCGACACCGTGCCCGCCGCTGCCGACGTCCCCGGCCGACTCCCCGCGCGCCAGGGACGGTTGACCCGCACGCTGACCACCCCGAAGATCGTCTTCATCATCGTCGCCGCGGCGGCCCCGCTGGCCGCGATGGTCTTCACGGTGCCGCTCTCCTTCGCGTTGGGCGCGGGCCCCGGGGTTCCGGCGCTCCTCCTCTTCGCCGGGCTCACCCTGCTCTGCTTCGCCTGCGGATACGCCGCGATCAGCCGCGACGTCGGCCAGGGCGGCGGCTTCTACGGGTACATCGCGCGCGGCCTGGGCCGGCCCGTCGCGGTCGGCGCCGGGATGGTCGCGGTCGTGGCGTACAACGCGGTAGCCGTGTCGGTGCTGGGCGCGTTCGCGTACTTCGCCCAGGGCGTGGCCGCCGCGCACGGGCTGCGGCTGGCGTGGGAGGTGTGGGCCGCGCTGGGGCTCGTGGCAGTCGGCGTACTCGGCTACCGCCACGTCGAGTTGAGCGCCCGCGCGCTCGCGGTGTGCATGGTCGGGGAGATCGCCGTCCTGCTCGCGCTCGACGTGGCGGTGCTGGTCCAGCACGGCGTGGCCGCGCTGCCCGCCGCGTCGTTCGCGCCGCACCACGTCCTCGTCCCGGGCGCAGGGGTGTCGGTGATGTTCGCCTTCGCGTCGTTCATCGGCTTCGAATCGGCCGCGCTCTACGGCGACGAGGCCCGCGACCCGGGCCGCAGCGTGCCGCGCGCGACGCTTGTCGCGGTGCTGCTGGTCGCGTCGTTCTACGCGTTCACCAGTTGGGTCGCGGTGGGCGCGGTCGGGCCGGACCGGGTCCGTACCACCGCCGCCGCGCACCTCGGCGACCTCTTCTTCGCCCTCGGCGACCGGTACTTGGGCGGTGCCGCCTCGACCGCCATGCAACTCCTGCTCTGCACAAGCCTGTTCGCGAGCTGGCTGGCCCTGCACAACGCGGCCAACCGCTACCTGCTGGTGCTCGGCCGGGACCGGCTGCTGCCCGGCCGGCTCGACGCGGTGCACCCGCGGCACCGTGCCCCGCACCGGGCGAGCGCCGTGCAGACGGCGCTCGCCGCCGTCGTGGCGACGGTGTTCGCCGCGGCCGGCCTCGACCCGTACCTGAACATGTCCACCACCCTGCTCGGTCTCGGCACCCTCGGCGTCATCGCGCTCCAGGCCCTCGCCTCGATCGCGGTGCTCGGCTACTACCGGCGGCGCCCCGGGCACTGGTGGCGCACCGGGCTCGCCCCCGCGCTGGGAGCCGCCGGGCTGCTCGCGGCCACCGTGCTGGTCGTGCACAACTTCCCTGTCCTGACCGGCACTTCGTCGCCACTCGTGACGTCTCTGCCCTGGCTGCTCGTCGCGGCGGGCGTGGGCGGCGCCGGGTACGCGCTGTGGCTGCGCGCGGCCCACCCGGACCGGTACGCGAGCCTCGCGGGGCTCTCGGACGTCGCCGGCCCCCCGGGGCGCGAGGACACGGCCGGACTCCCCCCGCAGCGCAACCCCGGGTCCTCCCGCCGGGCCGCCAACTGACGTACGGAACCAGGGCGGTGAGCGAACAGGGGCGGGCCGTACCGACGCGCCGCGGGAGCGCCGACCACCGGTCTCGTTCGGGTGGCCGACCAGGCGCGGTGACGCCGCCCCCGCCCGCTGGATCAGGCCGCCGCTCGCCCGACTCGCCTTCGGGCGTCGTCCGGCGTCCTCGGAGACCCAACCGACCTACGTTGCAAGGCCAATCGACGCTGGAAGTCGAGAACGCGCACTCAACGGCCGGTGGGCGCAGGGGTGGCGTGGTGGCGGGCCGCTTCGAGGACGGCGAGGCTGTCCGCGGGGGACATGGCGCGGCTCTCCGCGGTGTCGAGGAGGGCGCGGTAGGGGCCGGGGGAGGGGGCGGCGCGGAAATGGACGGCGGAGAAGTCGTCGAACTCCTCGGCGAAGAGGTGGTGGCGGCCGCCGGCCCGCGCGAGTTCGGTGATCATGGCGGCACCGATGGGGTGGGCGTTCATGCCGATCACCCGGACGGTGAGCGTGCCGCTCGCCACGAGGCCCAGCACATGGTCGAGTTGGGTGGCGGTGACGGCCGGGTCGAGATCGATGTTCCACAGGTGGCAGAGGACCATCTCGTCCAGGAGTGCGGTGATCGGCACGCCGTCGGGTACCCGGGCCGGCGGCGTGAAGCGGCCGACCGGCAGGTGGTGCGCGGTGTACAGCGCGTGGGCGTAGCCGGCCGTCCACAGCACGCGCGGGAACACCGTCAGCGCGTAGGTGCGGACCCGGCCGGCGCGGCCGGCGCAGGCCGCGAGCCGCTGCGGCCAGCCGGCCCCGTCGTCGTGCAGCGCCGCCGGGTCGGGCGCGTGGAGGAGTCGCGCGGTCGCGTCGCGGGCGTCGGAGTCGGCCATGCCGTAGCGCGCGAGCAGGGCGCGGCGGCCGTCCGAGCCGATGCCGGGGCCGTCGAGCGCGCCCTCCAGGCGGGTGATGGCGCGGGCGCTGACGCCGATGGACCGCGCCGCGTCGGCCCGGCTTCGTACCGGGTTCGCGCCGGACGGAAGACCGCGGCGCAGCGACTGGAG
>NZ_JACEGK010000555.1:0-5054 GCF_056859195.1 Streptomyces sp. NH27 | reverse complement strand
CCCCACCCAATCGCCCCACCCTCGACCTGCCCGGCGCGATCCTGGTAACCGGCGGCCTGTTCTGCATCGTCTACGGCTTCTCGAACGCCGAACGCCACCCGTGGGGCGCCCCAAGCACCTGGGGGTTCCTGCTGGTCGGTGTCGTGCTCCTTTTCGCCTTCGTGTGGTGGCAGATGCGCGCACGCCAACCGCTGCTGCCCTTGCGCGTGGTGGGCGACCGTGACCGCGGCGCGTCGTTCCTCGCGATGTTCATCTCGGGCGCGGGCATGTTCGGCGTGTTCCTGTTCCTGACCTACTACCTGCAACGGACGCTGCTGTACTCGCCGGTGAAAACCGGCCTGGCGTTCCTGCCGATGGTTGCCGTCATCATGATCGTGTCGGTGACCACGACGAACGTCCTCGTGCCGCGCTACGGCGCGAAGCCGATCGTCCCGACCGGCATGCTGCTGGCCGGCGGCGCGATGGCGTGGCTGACGGCGCTCGACCGCAACAGCACCTATGCGGCCCATGTGCTGCCTCCGCTGCTCATGCTGGGTGTCGGCCTGGGCATGATTTTCGCCACCGGTATGAACCTCGCCACGGCGGGCGTCAAACCCCGCGACGCGGGCGTGGCCTCGGCGATGGTGAACACCTCGCAGCAGGTCGGCGGCTCCATCGGCACATCACTGTTCAACACCCTGGCCACCAGCGCCGCGACCCGATACGCGGCGGGCAAGCCGCCGTCCGCCGCGGTCGCCGCCCAGGCACAGTTGCACAGCTACTCGGTGGCGTACTGGTGGGCCGCCGGGTTCTTCGCCGTCGGCTTCCTGGTCACCTTGCTGCTGTACCGGCGCGGTGTGCCGGCGAGCCTGTCCGACCCGACCGCCATGGGCACCGCGGTGTGACAGGCGCCGGGGCGACGGCCGCCGAACGAGAGCGGGTCAGCGGTAGGCGTACAGGCGGCGCGGCCGTATCCACATCGCGGAACCCCCCTGCGGGCAGTTGGTGCCTACAGCTACCGTTTCGTCATGGCACCGAACGGCAAGGACACGACCGGTCCCACACCGCCGGTGGTCGCGGCTCTCGACGCGGTCAGCGTCCGCCGGTACACCACCGGGCAGGTGATCCTCGACGACATCGACTGGACCGTGCGCTCCTGCGAGCACTGGGCGCTACTGGGCGCCAACGGCGCCGGCAAGACGACCATGCTCCGATTGATCGGCGCCCTCATGCACCCGACGACCGGTTCGGTCGAGGTGCTCGGCCACCGGCTGGGCCGGGTCGACATGCGTGAGCTGCGCGCCCACATCGGTCTGGTGTCCTCCGCGCAGAAGGTTCCGCAGGACGCGACCGCGCACACCGTGGTACTGACCGGCCACACCGGCACCGTGCAGCCGCTGTGGCGCAAGTGCGACGACGATGCGCGGGAGCGGGCGCACGCCCTGCTGGCCGAGTTGGAGATCAAGGAACTCGCCGACCGCGCCTTCGGCGTGTGCTCGGGCGGCCAGCGGGCGCGCATCCTGGTGGCGCGGGCGCTGATGGCCGATCCGTCGCTGCTGCTGCTCGACGAACCGTTCAACGCGCTCGACCTCCCCTCGCGCGAGGACCTCATCGACGCCATGCACCGGCTCGCGACCATCCGCACCGCTCTGGCCACGATCACCGTCACCCACCACCTGGAAGAGCTGTCACCGGCGATCGGCCACGTGCTGCTCCTCAAGGAAGGCCGGGTGCTCACCGCCGGTCCCGCCGGAGACGTCCTCACCGCGGAGTGGATGAGCGAGTGCTTCGGCCGGCCGATCGAGGTCAGCAGGCACGAAGGCCGGTGGCTGGCCCGCTCAGGGCGCCGCTGACCGCCTGCGGGGCCCGGGATGCTCCCTGTAGTCGAGTTCGGGACGAAAGAGCTGCAGACGGCCGCTCAGCCGCCTGCGGCGGTTGCTCAGCGTAGCCAGGGCAGGTCCGCTCCCTGCGGGTGGTTCAGGCCGTCGGCGATGATCCGGGAGATCTCCGCGAGTTGCTCGACCTGTTCCGGGGTGAGCCGGTCGAAGATCGCCGTGCGGACCGCGGTGACGTGCCCGGGCGCAGTGCGCACCAGTTCGTCGTACCCGGCGTCGGTCAGCACGGCGAGCTGCCCTCGGCGGTCGGAGGGGCAGTTCTCGCGGCGCAGCCAGCCGTTGCCTTCCAGGCGGGCGACGGCGTGCGAGAGCCGGGAGCGGGTGATTTTGGTCCGCTCGGCGAGTTCGGTCATCCTCATCCGGCGCTGGGGCGTCTCGGAGAGTGTGCTGAGCAGCGCGTAGTACATGTGTGGCATGCCCGCGTCCCGCTGGAGCTGACGGTCAAGATGGTCTTCCAGCAGGGTTGTGGCCTGCAGGAAGGCCCGCCAGGTCGCCTGCTCGTCTTCGGTCAGCCACTTCATGGGCCCATCGTAGAGGGGCATCCTTGAAGATTCAATAAAAGCGAATTATCGGGTGTGATGCTCATCACTTATGCGCGGGAAATATCCGGGGATCGACTCCCCGTTTAACCAGGCGTGTGCAAACGGGGAGGGCCTCCGTTTCGCCGCAGGCCCTCATGGGCCTACTGACACGGGGATCCAGACCGCCGAAAGGAGCTTGGCCGTGACGCTGGACATCGGCACCACCGCCAAGCCGCGCACCGCGAGGCTGCGTGCGGACGCCACCCGCAATCGCGAGCGGATCGTGAACGCCGCCCGCGAGGCGATCGTGGAGTTCGGCCCCGACGTTCCCCTGGACGAGGTGGCGCGTCGCGCCGGCGTCGGCAACGCCACGCTGTACCGCCACTTCACGGATCGCACCGAGCTGGTCCGCCAGGTCGCCCTGTCGGTGATGGCCCGTACCACGCAGCGCGCCGAGGACGCCCTCTCCGAGGAACCCGACGCCCTCTCGGCACTCCAGCGGTTCGCCTTCGAGGCCGCCGAAGAGCGGATTGGTGCCCTGTGCCCCATGGTGTCATCCGCGTTCGACCGCGCTGAGCCCGTGGTGGAGTACGAGGTGCGCCGCATGGAGCGCGCGATCACCGCGATCATGGACCGGGCCCAGTGCTCCGGCCAGATACGCGGCGACATCGCGGTCGGCGACCTGATGGTCGCGCTGACACAGCTCACCCGGCCGCTGCCGGGCACCGGCTGCATCGGCTTCGACCGCTTCGTCCGACGCCACCTGCAACTCTTCCTCGACGGACTGCGCGCCCCCGCGCGGTCGACACTCGAGGGGACCGCCGCGACCCTGGAGGATCTGCAAGGCTGCCATTAACCGTTCGCTTGTCACCCTGGGCGGGTACTAGCGTGGGCGACTTCGCCGCGCCGTTGATCACGCCACGGATCACGACCCGCACGCAACGGCCAGCCATTACGGCGGCCGACCGGCGTCACAGAAGACCGCTCGTCCCCCCTCGTGCGCCGGAACCGGGTTGAGGACGCCGATCCGCACCTGGACCACTTGCTGACACACGTCCCCACGTCCTGTCACTCCGCGACTCGTTTTGTGAGACCACTCATGCCTGAACAGCTCCAACCTGATCCGAAGCGCTGGACAGCGCTCATATTTATCGCGCTCGCCCAGCTGATGGTCGTGCTCGACGCGACCGTCGTGAACATCGCGCTGCCCTCCGCCCAGAAGGCGCTGGGCATCTCCGACGGTAATCGCCAGTGGGTGATCACCGCATACACGCTGGCCTTCGGTGGTCTGCTCCTGTTCGGTGGCCGTATCGCCGACCTGTGGGGGCGCAAGAACGCGTTCGTCGTCGGCCTGCTCGGTTTCGCGGTCGCCTCCGCCATTGGTGGCGCCGCGGTCAACCCGGCCATGCTCTACGGTGCCCGCGCCCTGCAGGGTGCGTTCGGCGCGCTGCTTGCGCCCGCCGCACTGTCGCTGCTCGCGGTCATGTTCACCGACGCCAAGGAACGCGCGAAGGCGTTCGGCGTCTACGGCGCGATCGCCGGTGCCGGCGCGGCCGTCGGCCTCATCCTCGGCGGCGTCCTGACCCAGTACCTGAACTGGCGTTGGGTGCTCTTCGTCAACATCGCGTTCGCCGTGGTCGCCGTCATCGGCGCCGTCACGTACATCCATGAGCCCGCCAAGGGCCGCAACCGCAACCGTCTGGACGTCCCGGGTGTGGTCCTCGCGAGCGCCGGCCTGATCTCCCTCGTCTACGGCTTCAGCCGCGCCGAGGCAGACGGCTGGACCTCCAGCGTGACGATCGGGCTGTTCGTCGCCTCCGTGGTGCTGTTGTCCGCGTTCGTCTTCGTCGAGTCGCGAGTCCGCGCAGCCTTGCTGCCGCTGCGTGTCGTCACCGACCGCAACCGCGGCGGTATCTACCTCTCGCTGGGTCTCGCCGTCATCGGCATGTTCGGCCTGTTCCTGTTCCTGACCTACTACCTTCAGCAGGTCAAGGACTACTCGGCGCTCAAGTCCGGTTTCGCCTTCCTGCCGATGGTCGGCGGCATGGTCGTGGGCTCCACCCAGATCGGTGCGCGGCTGATGCTGCGGGTCCGTCCTCGGCTGCTGATGGCGCCCGGCTTCCTGGTCGCCGCAATCGGTATGGCCATCCTCGCCCAGATCAAGGTCGACTCAAGCTACGCCGAGGTGCTGCTGCCCGGTCTGATCCTCATGGGCCTGGGCATGGGTACGGCGTTCATGCCTGCCATGAGCCTGGCGACGTACGGGGTGCGGCCGGAGGACGCCGGTGTGGCGTCCGCGATGGTCAACACCTCGCAGCAGGTCGGCGGCTCCATCGGCACCGCGCTGCTGAACACCCTGGCGGCCAGTGCTACCACCTCCTGGGCCACCAGCCACATACACAGTGCGGCTGACAAGAAGAACCCGCTGCTGATCAACGAGGGTGCGGTCCACGGCTACTCCGTCGCCATCTACGTGGCGATGGGCATCCTGCTCGCGGCCTCGGCCATTGCGTTCACCTTCCTGAACGCCGGTGTCCAGAACACGGGCACTCGTGCCGACGGCGACGACTCCGTCGAGGAAGTCGCCATCCCCGTCGTCGCACACTGACGCTCAACCGTCGCGCTGCAGGCTCCTGCGCGTAAAGGGCAGGTCCCCGCC
>NZ_JACEGK010000554.1:0-5058 GCF_056859195.1 Streptomyces sp. NH27 | reverse complement strand
CGAGCCCCCACACGCCCCCGCGACGGGCAAAACCTCGGTCAAGAGTGTGGCCGCGATTCATTTATCCGGACCCCGGGTATTGACGTGAACTGGCCAACGGATCAACCATGCTGACTCATGGTTAGGAAACTTTCCTAACTCGTTCGCCCCTGCGGTCTTGCGCTTCCCCCCGCTGTCTCCTCCGCCCCCCGAGAGGTTTCACCATGGCCAAGTCACCCGTACGCCCCGCACTCGTCGCCGCGGCAGCGGTCGCTCCGGTGCTCGCGCTGCTCGCCGCGGCCCCCGGCGCACACGCCGCCGCCGTGGCCCCGACCGCGCTCCCCGCCCAGTTCGCGGCGCCCTACCTGCAGATCGACTCCTCCTCCGCCAAGGACATGGCCGCCGACCAGAGCGCGAGCGGGCTGAAGAACTACACGCTGGCCTTCCTCACCTCCAAGTCCGGCTGCACCCTCCAGTGGGAGGACGGCGGCGACTCGGTCGGCGCCTTCAGCTCCCAGATCAACGCGGTCAAGTCGGCCGGCGGACCCGTGATCCCGTCCTTCGGCGGCGCCGGCAGCAAGGAGCTCGCCCAGACCTGTACCTCGGTCTCCAGTCTCACCGCGGCCTACCAGAAAGTGGTCAGCACCTACGGCGTCACCCGACTCGACTTCGACATTGAGGGCGACACCCTCGCCAACGGCAACGCCAACACGCGGCGGGACCAGGCCCTGGCGGCACTCCAGCAGGCCGACCCGTCCGTGCAGATCGACTGGACGGTGGCCGTGGACCCGGACGGCATGGAGTCCGACGTCACCAAACTGCTCAAGAACGCGCAGTCGGCGGGGGTGAAGACCAGCGCGGTGAACCTCATGACGATGGACTTCGGCGACGGCGAGAACGCCCTGGCGGACGCGGAGTCCGGCGCCACCGCCGCCGAGAAGCAGTTCGCGAGCATCTACGGCGGCTCGGCCGCGCAGAACTGGGCCCGCATGGGCCTGACCCCGATCGCCGGCCAGAACGACGACGACGAGGACTTCACCCAGGCGAACGCCTCCACCCTGGAGAGCTTCGCCGCGTCGAAGGGCGTTCAGGAACTGGCCTTCTGGGAGGTCGATCAGTACGACAAGCCGACCGGCTACGCCTACTCCAAGATCTTCAACAAGATCTGACACCGACGCCAACTGCCGTGCCCTGTAAGGCGTCTGGACCCGCGAACCGGCGACGCGGGTCCAGCCGCACTCTCACGGCCGCGGGTCAACGTACCGAGCTAGGCCAACGGACCCGTCACGGTCTCCACGGCCCGGACCAGGGAGCCGTCGCGGACGAAGGCGTCCGCGGCCGCGAGGTCGGGCGCGAGGAAGCGGTCCCGCCCGGGCCCGGGCACCCCGGCGGCGCGGAGTGCCGTGAGCACGGCGGCGCTGGCGGGTGCCGGCCGCAGCTCGGTCCCGGTGGTACGGATCTCCAGCGCCCGGGTGGCCGCGAACATCTCCACAGCGATGACCCGCGTGAGCGCGTCCACCGCGGTACGCAGCTTCCGCGCCGCGGCCCACCCCATGGACACGTGGTCCTCCTGCATCGCCGAGGACGGGATCGAGTCGACGGACGCGGGCACCGCGAGCCGCTTCATCTCGCTGACCAGCGCCGCCTGGGTGTACTGCGCGATCATCAGCCCCGAGTCCACGCCCGGGTCGTCCGCGAGGAAGGGCGGCAACCCGTGCGACCGGTTCTTGTCGAGCAACCGGTCCGTACGCCGCTCCGCGATCGACGCGAGGTCGGCCGCGGCGATCGCGAGGAAGTCCAGCACGTAGCCGACGGGGGCACCGTGGAAGTTGCCGTTCGACTCGACCGTGCCGGCCTCCGTCACCACCGGGTTGTCGATCGCCGCGGCGAGTTCGCGGTCGGCGACCAGCCGGGCATGCGCGAGGGTGTCCCGCCCGGCCCCGGCGACCTGCGGCGCGCACCGCACGGAGTACGCGTCCTGCACCCGCGGCGCGTCGTCCTGGTGGTGCCCGGTCAGGCCGGAGCCCGCGAGCACCCTGCGCATGTTGTCCGCGCTGGCCGCCTGCCCGGGGTGCGGGCGGATCGCATGGAGCTCGGGCGCGAGTACCCGGTCGGTGCCGAGCAGCGCTTCGAGCGTGAGTGCGGCGGTGACGTCGGCCGCGGTGAACAGCCCCGCCAGGTCCGCGCAGGCCATCACGAGCATCCCGAGCATGCCGTCGGTGCCGTTGATGAGGGCCAGGCCCTCCTTCTCGCGCAGCTCGACCGGTTCGATGCCGTGCTCGGCGAGCAGTTCCGCCCCCGGGCGCACCACGCCGTCCGGTCCTTCCGCCTCGCCCTCCCCCATCAGCACCTGGGCGCAGTGCGCGAGCGGTGCGAGGTCACCGGAACAGCCGAGCGAACCGTATTCGTGCACGACCGGGGTGATGCCCGCGTTCAGCACCGCCGCCATCGTCTCCACGACCACCGGGCGTACGCCGGTACGGCCCGACGCCAGCGTCTTCAGCCGCAGGAACATCAGCGCGCGCACCACCTCGCGTTCCACCCGCGGACCCATTCCCGCGGCGTGGGACCGTACGAGGCTGCGCTGCAACTGGGCGCGCAGTTCCGGGCTGATGTGGCGTACCGCCAGTGCGCCGAACCCCGTCGAGACGCCGTAGACCGGTTCCGGTTTCGCGGCCAGCGCGTCGATCACGTCGCGCGACCGCGCAACGCCTTCCAGCGCTTCCGCGCCGACCTCGATACGTGCGTTGCCGCGTGCGACGGCCGTGACGTCTTCCGCTTCCGTGCCGTGGGCGCCCAGCACCACCACGTTCTGCATATCCATATTCACGAACCCTAAGCACTGAATCGTTCCCTGTCACCCGCCGCCAACCCGCTCTCCCGGCTTCTTCGTCGACCACACACCCGCACACTTCTCCGCGTTCAGCATCCGAGCGCCGCAGCCGGCTGCGCGTTCCGAGAGCCGTCCGACAGGTACGTGGCCAGCGGGCACCCGTTGCCCACCCTCGCCCGGCCGTGAGCGGCGAACCGTAGACCGCGACGCTAAGAGGCATAGCTCAGCCGGGTCGCGGCGACGAGCTCGCGAACACCGCTGATGCGGGGGTGGCGCCGGGCGAGGTCCGTGACGATGGCGCGGATACTGGGGCGGTCGCGGACTTCGGCGGGGGCGGTGCGGTGGGCGGCGAGAAGAGCGCGGGCGGTCTGCTCGGGTTTATCCCACCGCCACCAGGCGCGAGCCATGTCCGTATGAAGGCGGCCGCGGCGTTCGGCCGTGGCGAACTGCGCTGGGTGGAGGTTCCGGCCGGCGTGGACGGCTGCGCCGGCGTCGCCGAGGGACCACAGGACGCCGACCTTGTAGAGGGTGACGGAGGCCGGGGTGACCGAGAAGGTCGGCGTGCCAGGTTGTTCCGGGAGAAGGGCGACGGCGCGTTCGGCGTCCCGGATCATCTCCAGGGCGCGGTCGCGGTCGCCGGCTTCGGCGGCGGCGTAGGCGATGGTGCAGAGCATCTGTGCGAACGTCCGGGCTTGTGCGGGGGTGGTCAGGCCGGTGGTCTCGACCTGGGCTGCGGCGTGGAGCAGGCTCTGGCCGTCGAAGCGTGGCTCCGCGCCCTCGAACACGCGCCCACCACCTGGGTGAGCCTCCGCGAAGGAGAACACCGCCGTGGATGACCTGCCCACGTTCGCTACCTGCCCCGGCCATGTTCGCGCCGTCGACTTCGGCCATGCCCTGGTCCTCATCGACTACCGCACCGGCCGCGTCCAGGCCCTCCAGCCGCCGGCCGCGGCCCAGTGGAATGCCATCTCGCGCACCGGCATCCTCGAGGGCATCGACTCCGCCCTCGCCCGCCGACTCCTCGCACTGGACCTCCTCACGCCGACGCACAACCCGGCCCCGTGGCCAGTCGCGCTGCGCGCCTCCTCGGCCCAGGCCAGCTGGGGCAGCGCCGAACACCCCGCGGGTATCAGCCGGCCACCCCGCGCCGCGCTCGGCGAGACCCTCGCAGCCGCTGCCTCGCTCACCGTCGCCTTCGCCATCACCCGCCGCTGCCACGCCGGCATGCAACGCACCATCACGCTCCTGTCCGCCGCCTCCGCACGGACGGTCCGACCCGCGACGCCCGAGCAGGCGGCCGACGTCATCACCGCGGTCCGGCGCGCCGGCTGGTACTCCCCCGGCCGCACCGCGTGCCTGGAGGAGTCGGTTGCCGCGGTCCTGTTGTTGGGCGCCCGACGCCTCGGCGTCCGCTGGTGCCACGGCATCGCGTCCGACCCGATCCGGCTGCACGCATGGGTGGAAACTATGAACGGCGTCGACGTCGCCGAGCCGTCCTCGACCCGCGCCTACACCCCCGTGCTCACCATCGGAGACCGCCATCACCAGCCCCGCTGACCCGACCGACCCGATCATCTGGCTGCGCACCGAGATCTGCGGGCTCGGTCCTTACCGCGCCGATCTCATCGACACGTACTGGCGGTGGGAGCAGGACCCCGCCATCCTGATCGGCTACGGGCGTCAGGCTCCCGAGTCCCTGGAGGCGCGCACCGAAGGCATGGCCCACCAGTTGCGCGGTGAGAACATCCGCTTCACCATCTACGACCTCACCAGCAGCGCGCCGGTTCCGGTCGGAGTCGCGACCTTGTTGCCCGACCACAGCGTCCGCACCGCCGAGTTCGTCATCATGCTTGCCCCCGAGTCGCGCGGCCGGGGTTTGGGAACCGCCGCGACCCGGCTCACGCTCGACTACGCCTTCCACGTCACCAACCTGCGGATGGTCTGGCTCAAGGTCCTCGCTCCGAACGCGGGTGCGATCCGCGCGTACGAGAAGGCCGGCTTCCAGCACGTCGGTCAGATCCGCCAAGCCGGATACTGGCTCGGCCAGGTCTGCGCCGAGATCGTGATGGATGCCCTGGCCACGGAGTTCGGCGGTCCCTCGGTCATCACTCCCACGGGCGCCGTGTCTCTCTGATCCACCGCCATCGGGTAGGCCCGCCGCCCCGCCCCACCGAAGAACCCACGGGTGACCGAGGGGCGTGGGAGGATGGCGGGAGGTTTGCGATCGTTAACCGGGTGTGCGGGAG
>NZ_JACEGK010000553.1:0-5065 GCF_056859195.1 Streptomyces sp. NH27 | reverse complement strand
CCCCCCGACCGCCCCGACCCGACCGCCCCTGCGCGCCGGCCCGCACGCGAGCGGGCCGGCGCGCGGGACGGTTCAGCGCACCGGGCGCCGTACGTTGTCGGTCATGGACGGCCCGGGGGTCGCGTCGGCGATCCACGCGCCCACGCCGCCGGTGTCCACGATGCCCTCCTCCAGCCAGCCGACCTTGCCCTCGAGGACGGCCTTGGCCAGGTGCCGGTCCGGGCTGTCGGTGTTGGTCCACAGCCGGGCGAAGAGCTCCTCCACCCGGACCCGGGACTGGCGGCAGAACGCGTCGGCGAGGCCACGGGCGGTCCGGCCGTGCTCGCCCTCGGCGGCCAGGTGCTCGGCGCGTACGCACACCGCGCTCATCGCGAACAGCTCGGCGCCGATGTCCACGATCCTGGCCAGGAAGTTCTGCTTCAGCTCCATCCGGCCCTGCCAGCGGGACATGGCGTAGAAGGTGCTGCGGGCGAGCTTGCGGGAGGTGCGCTCGATGTACCGCAGGTGCCCGGCGAGGTCGCCGAACTCGGCGTACGAGGTGGGCAGTTGCCCGGGTCCCGCGACGAGCTTCGGCAGCCAGCGGGCGTAGAAACCGCCGGCCTTGGCGCCCGCTCTGGCCTTGTCGGCAAGGGTGCTGTCGGGGTCGATGAGGTCGCCGGCGACCGACAGGTGGGCGTCGACGGCTTCCCGGGCGATCAGCAAGTGCATGATCTCGGTGGAGCCCTCGAAGATCCGGTTGATCCTCAGATCGCGCAACATCTGCTCGGCGGGGATCGCGCGCTCGCCGCGCGCGGCGAGCGAGTCGGCGGTCTCGAAGCCGCGACCGCCGCGGATCTGCACCAGCTCGTCGGCCATCTTCCAGGCCGCCTCGGAACCGAAGAGCTTGGCGAGCGCGGCCTCGATCCGGATGTCGTTGCGGTCCTCGTCGGCCATCTGCGAGGACAGGTCGACCACGGCCTCCAGCGCGAAGGTGGTGGCCGCGATGTAGGCGATCTTCGAGCCGACCGCCTCGTGCTCGGCGATCGGCTTGCCCCACTGCTCGCGGGCCGCCGACCACTCCCGGGCCACCTTCAGGCACCACTTGCTCGTCCCGACGCAGGCCGCGGGCAGCGAGAGCCGGCCGGTGTTCAGGGTGGTCAGCGCGATCTTCAGGCCGGCGCCCTCGGGGCCGATCCGGTTCGCGGCGGGCACCCGCACCTGGTGGAGGCGGGTGACACCGTTCTCGATGCCGCGCAGTCCCATGAAGGCGTTGCGGTTCTCCACGGTGATGCCCTCGGAGTCCGCCTCGACCACGAAGGCGCTGATGCCGCCCGGGTGGCCCTCCGACCGCGGCACCCGGGCCATCACCACCAGCAGGTCGGCGACGACACCGTTGGTGGTCCACAGCTTGACGCCGTCGAGCAGGTAGTCGTCGCCGTCGGGCACGGCGGTGGTGGCCAGCCGGGCCGGGTCGGAGCCGACGTCCGGCTCGGTGAGCAGGAAGGCGCTGATGTCGGTACGGGCGCAGCGCGGCAGGAACGTGTCCTTCTGCTCCTGGGTGCCGAACATCTTCAGCGGCTGCGGCACGCCGATCGACTGGTGGGCCGACAGCAGCGCGCCGACCGCGGGGTTGACGGAGCCGACCATGGCCAGCGCCTTGTTGTAGTACACCTGGGTGAGACCGAGGCCGCCGTAGGACTCGTCGATCTTCATGCCGAACGCGCCCAGTTCCTTCAGGCCGCGCACCACCTCGTCGGGGATCAGCGCGTCGCGCTCGATCCGGGCGCCGTCCACCTCGGTCCGCAGGAAGTCGCCGAGCCGGGCGAGGAACGTCTCGCCCTTCGCCACCGCCTCGGGCTCGGGCAGCGGGTGCGGGTGGATCAGGTCGAGCCGGAACCGGCCGAGGAACAGCTCCTTGGCGAAGCTGGGCTTGTGCCAGTCCTGCTCGCGGGCGGCCTCGGCCACCTGTCGGGCTTCGCGTTCTGAGACGTTGCGTGTTGCGGTGGGTGCGGACACGGTTTGCGTCACCTCCGGGTAGGCCGGCTACCGACCGGTGCTACGTGTCCGTACTACCCGACATCCGACAAACCAGCCACCGAAGTTCGGCCGGGCCGCTGACGCGAGGTCAACGGCCCGGCCGTACCGGGGCGGCGCCGCGGCCGCCGAGCGGCCCCTACAGGTCGAGCCCGGTCAGCACCAGCACCCGCTCGTAGGTGTAGTCGTCCATCGCGTACTTCACGCCCTCGCGGCCGTGCCCGGAGTCCTTCACCCCGCCGTACGGCATCTGGTCGGCGCGGTAGGACGGCGCGTCGCCGATGATCACACCACCGACCTCCAGGACCCGGTGGGCCCGGAAGGCGATCTGGAGGTCGTGGGTGAACACGCCGGTCTGCAGACCGAACCGGGAGTCGTTGACCGCCGCGAACGCCTCCTCGGCGCCGTTGACCCGATGCAGCGACAGCACCGGCCCGAACGCCTCCGCGGTGGCCAGCACCGCGTCGCCCGGCAGGTCCGCGAGCACCGTCGGCGCGTACGTCGCCCCGTCCCGGGTGCCGCCGGTGAGCAGCTTGGCGCCCTTGGCGACGGCGTCGTCCACCCACTGCTCGACGCGCTCCGCGGCGGCCTCGCTGACCAGCGGGCCGACGTCGGTGGCGGCGTCGGAGGGGTCGCCGGTGACCTGGGCGCGCACCTTGGCGACGATCTTCTCGGCGAGCGCGTCGTACACGCAAGCGTCGGCGATGACCCGCTGCACCGAGATGCAGGACTGGCCCGCCTGGTAGTTGGCGAAGGTGGCGATCCGGGTGGCCGCCCACTCCAGGTCCTGCTCGCTCGACCAGTCCGCGAGCACGACCGCCGCGGCGTTCCCGCCCAGCTCCAGCGTGACGTGCTTGCGCGGTACGGAGTCCATGATCTGGTATCCGACGGTGTCGGAGCCGGTGAACGAGATCACCGGCAGCCGCGGGTCCCGCACCAGCTCGGGCATCCGGTCGTTCGGCACCGGCAGCACGCTCCAGGCGCCCTCGGGCAGCCCCTCGGTCTCGGCGAGCAGCTCGCCGAGCAGCAGCGCCGACAGCGGGGTGGCCGGTGCGGGCTTGAGGATGATGGGCGCGCCGACCGCGATCGCCGGGGCGACCTTGTGCGCGACCAGGTTCAGCGGGAAGTTGAACGGCGCGATGCCCAGCACCGGACCGCGCGGGAAGCGGCGGGTCAGCGCGAGCCGGCCGACGCCGCCCGGGTCGGTGTCCAGCCGCTGCGCCTCGCCGCCGTTGAAGCGCCGCGCCTCCTCGGCGGCCCAGCGGAACACGGACACCGCGCGGCCGACCTCGCCGCGCGCCCACTTCAGCGGTTTGCCGTTCTCCGCGGTGATCAGGCCGGCGATTTCCTCGGCCCGCTCCGCCAGCCGCTTCGCCACGTGGTCCAGCGCGGCAGCCCGTACGTGGGCGGGGGTCGCCGCGAACGCGTCCGTCGCCGCGGCCGCCGCCGCGACGGCCTGCTCGACCTGGTCCTCGCCCGGCACGGAGACCCGGCCGACCAGGCCGCCGTCCCACGAGTTGGTCACGTCGAACGTCTCCTCGCCGCGGGCCGGGCGGCCGGCAAGCCAGAACGCGTACGGGGCTGCGCCTGTGGTGGTCACGGTCTTTCCGCCCTTTCCTCGGATGCGGGCCAAACTAGTCGGCGCCGCCGCGCCCCTCCCTTGTCCACGGCGGAGCACGCCCCCCACCCTCCGCTACATCTTGGCCAGGGCCCCGGACCCGCCGGGGTGGTCGGCGCTGTCGGTCCGGGGATCACCTGACGGTGGATGGCTTCGCGCGCACTTCTCCCGCCGGCTTTGCCGGGAGGCGCCCCAGCGTCCCTGGGTTCGTGCGGCTCCTGGCGCGACAGAACGGGCGCCCCAGAGGTCGGGGCGCCCTTGCTACGCCTCGGTCTTGAGGGCGAGCCACAGCTCCATCCGGACGTCCGGGTCGTCCAGCGAGCGCCCGAGGATCTCCTCGACCCGCCGCATCCGGTACCGCAAGGTGTGCCGGTGGACGCCGAGGTCCGCGGCGGCGGCATCCCACTGACCGTGGTGGGCGAGCCAGGCGGCGAGCGACGCCACCAGGTCCCCGCGCGACGTGGCGTCGTGCTCCCGCAGCGGCCGCAGCAGCCCCTCGGCGAAGGCACGCACCGCGTCGTCGGCGAGCAGCGGGACGACCGAGCCGACCCCGACCTCGCCGTGCTCGACCAGGTTCACCCCGCGCCGCCGGGCGACTGCGAGGGCACGCTCGGCCTGGTCGTGAGCGGTGGGCGCGTCGGCGGGATCGACCGGCGCGGACAGGCCGGCCGCGAGGCCGGCCTCGGCCTCGGCCAGGTCGGTGGCCGCGGTGAGCGCCGCGGCGCCCTCGGCGGCGAGCAGGATCAGCCGCCCGCCCTCGGCGACGACCAGCAGGGGCTCGGCGGCGCGGACCGCCGCGGCCTCCGCGCGCTCGGCGAGCAGCGCCGGCGCCTCCGGCGCCTGCGGCCCGGGCGTGGCCGCCGCGGCGCCGTTCGCCTCGGCGATGAGCATCCGCACCGGCGCGTCGAGCAGCGTGCCGTACAGCGGCCCCGCGGTGGTGCGGGCATGCTCCGCCTCGCCCGCCAGCAGCATCCGCAGCAGTGCCGCGGAGAGCCGGCCCTGCGCGGCGACCAGGGCGCGGGACTGTTCGAGCGACAGCGTCAGCAGCGCGACGGCGGCGTGCACCACGTAGCGCGCGGCGGTGTCGAGACGCTCCTCGGTGCCGACCGCGAGGAAGCCGCGCGCACGGCGCCCGGTGCCCAGTGACTGCAGCTCGACCCGGTCCTCGCTGCCGGCCGGACCGGCCACCGCCGCGCTCGCCGGCGCCGGGACGGCCCGCCGCCGGTCGATCTCGCCGCCCAGCCGCGCGGCCCTGCGGCCCGCCCACTCCGGCGCCACGGCCAGCACCGCGCCGGACGCGTCGTACAACGCCGCCCAGCCGTTCAGGTGCGCCGCGAGCCGGGCCAGCAGCGCGCCGGTGCCGTCGGGGGCCAGGGCGGCCCGGGTCAGCTCCCGCTGCGCCTCGAACCCGGCTGTCACCGCCTGGTACCGGTC
>NZ_JACEGK010000552.1:0-5068 GCF_056859195.1 Streptomyces sp. NH27 | reverse complement strand
CCCCAGGCCCCTCCAAGGACCTGCAACGAAAGACGGGCCTCTCATCGATCTGACCTCGCTGTTCTCCGCACTGGAAGAGCAGTCCCACCGTTCCGCCGCATCCTCGCCGCCTCCGAAGACGAACCTTTTCCAGGCCCCGGATTTCGAGGAAGACGAGTCATGCCTGTTCGAGGACGCGCCGGGGGCAGGCCCCGGCGCGTCGGTGGCAAGCCCGAGAGTGAGGAGCAGGGTGGCACGAGAGTGAGGGGCGGGGTGGTGTGAGCGGGCGGCCCGGTGCCGTGGCCGGCCGCTGAACTCACAGGGCCGGATGCAGCCCTTCGAAGCGGACCTTCCAGCGCTGGTCCGCCGGGAAGCCCGGCGCGTGGCCGTCGGGTGCGCCGTCCCAGCCGGCTGCCATGAACGCGATGGCGTACAGCAGCGCGGCATTGCTCGGGAAGTACGGGAACGGCCCGCCGGTCGCCAGCCCCGCGTCGTCGAACTGAAAGCCGGCGGCCGGGTGGAGCAGGAAGTCCACGGCGTCGTCGGGGCGGCCGAGCCGCGCGGCGCACATGGCGAGCATCGGGAAGTCCCATCCCCAGGTCTGGTCGAACCGCCAGCCGGTGAAGACCTTCTCGGCGGTGCGGGCCATCGTGGGGACGTCCACGCCGTCACCCGGCAGCCAGCCGTACGGGCCGATCAGGGCCGGGTGCTCGTAGTTCCACTGCGTCCACATGTCCTGAACGCCCTCGTGCAGGACGTACGTGCCGTCCTGCACCGGCAGTGGCGCGAGCCCGTCGTGCACGCGCTGCCACCCCGGGTCGCGGTGCAGACCGAGGCGTTCGCGCCACTGCTGCGCGATGCGCAGCCCGAAGCGCCAGTAGGCGAGTTCGAACGTCGGGTTCTGCGTGGTCCTGGGGTCGGTGTTCTCCGAGACGATGTACATGGGCGGGCCGAGGATGTAGCGGCTCGTGCCCTCGTCCCAGAAGGCCCAGGAGGAGAGGAAGTCGGCGGTGTCGAAGACGATGTCGCGCCACTTGTGCAACGTGCTCTCGTCGGGATGCGCCCGGTAGTCCATCTCGGCGAGGAAGAGGGGATGCGGCTGCTGCCACACCAGCAGGGCGTGGATGGCGTGCGGCGACTCGCGCCCGTCCGCCGTCGTGCACTTCGGCCAGCGCGCTCCCCGGAAGCCCTGGAACTGCGCGCGTTCGCGCGCCGACCGGTGGAAGCGTTCGTAGACGTCCAGGCTGCGGTCGAGCATCGGCCAGCGGTTCCACAGCGCCCAGTGCGCGCCGTGCCACCAGTACATCTCCATGTGGAACTTGCCGTTCCAGCCGTTGTTGACCAGCCCGGACTCCTGCGGCGGCAGCGAACCCGCCTCGTTGGCGCGCATCAGGTACTGGGAGAGCACGACCCGGCGCTCCAGCTCTTCCCAGCGCGGGTCGGTGCTCGCCGACAGGTCGATCGCTCCGCCGGAGAGCCAGTACTGCCGCCAGGCCCGGGTGCTCGCCGCGAGGGTCGCGCTCGACGTCGGCACCGACCCGGCCCGCGTGGGCGCGAACGCGCAGGTGAACCGGAGCCGGTTGGTGTGGCCGTCGGCGGCGAGGCGGTAGCGGTGCCGGTCTGCCGCTGCTCCGATCGACAGGGTCTGGTTGTCGGGGACGACGATGTCGTACTCCTGGCCCGCGTACGTGTAGCCGACCTCCAGGCGCTTGGCCTGGCCGGGCGCCGGGTCGCCGAGGTTCAGGTAATTGACCAGCAGGGTGAGCGAGTTGTCCGCGACCAGATGGGCGAGCGAGCCGGTGACGTCGGCCCAGTGACCGTCGGTTCCGTACCGCGCGGTGCGGATGACGAGCTCCCCGGCGGTGGAGCCCAGGCCGGTGAACACACCGTGGCCTTCCCAGGCGAGCGCGACGTGGTACTCGGTGGAGTCCAGCCGGTGCGTGATGTCGGCGTGGTTGTGCCCGCGCGTCGTCGCCGTCGTCTCGTGGGCGTCCGGGGCACCGTAGTTCCCGACATACGCGGCGAACTCCTGCCCGTCGGCGTAGGGGAAGTCGAGGAAGACCGTCAACCGCCCGGCGGCGACAAGCGGCGAGTCGATCTGCACGGCGACCGCGTCATGATCGGGGTGGCAGCAGGTGCGGACGTGCACGGGTTCACCGGCGATCTCGAACCGGCTGTCGACGACGCCGGTCCACAGGTCGAGTTCCTGGTGGATGCCCGTGATGTCGCCGGCGACGGCGACGCGGCCGTCGGGCATGGTCAGTTCCAGGCCGATACGTCCGAGGTTGATGCGGGCCGGGTTGGCGTAGAGCCACGACGACAGCTCGGGCTGGTCCGGGTTCGGGATGGGGTAGTCGACGGGGCGGCCGTGCGTGTCCCAGACCTGGCCGCGGAAGTCCGACGGCTCCTGGCCGGGCGGCAGCGGGAAGCTGTGCCATCCCCAGTCCGACAGGGTGTTGAACGGCACGAACGTCTGTAGCCCGGTGACGTCGACGCCGAATGCGAACCCGCCATTGCCCACCTGGAGCGGGCTCTGCGTGTCGAGTTTCCCGCGCACCACGCGGTGCCGGGCCACGACGGCCTGCCGGTCGATCGGACGCACCGACGCGGCATCGGCCGGCGTCCGGGCCTCGGCCGGTGTCCGGGCCTCGGCCGGTGTCCGGGCCTCGGCGGCGGGCTCCGCGACGACGCCGACCACCGCTGCGGCCGCCGAACCGGACAGGAACGTTCTACGAGTGACCACCCTGTGCCTCCTGACTGGGAAATGGAATGGTCGCCCGTCTCGGCCATATGGGCGCCGTGCCGGCGGTTGCCTCCGCACCCACCCGCCACGGGACCGATGCGCATCCGTGCGGCAACTCGGTCGACCGGTGTCCGTCGTGCTCCTGCGCCGGCGTCGAACGCCGGACAGCACACGGGATGACGCAGTACTTTTGATTCGGTTCAACCCGAGCGCCAGGCTAGACCCGTTGTTTCGATTCAGGCAATGCGCAGGAAGCACATCATCTGCGGCCCCTTCGGCGTACGACCCGACCGCGGCCATGCCCGACGCAATTGAACGTTTCAACTCCCGCGCGCCGATGGGGGATGCACGCGATGCGTGCGGCACCGGTCCGGCCGGACGGTTCCCGCGAGCCGGACGGGGCGCCGGAGGCACCGGCCGATCGCGCGCCGGTCCGGCCGGACGGCAACGGCATGGTGCGCATGGCAGGGCCCGCGGCAATCGGCACCGGCCGCTCTCGGCTTCCCACAGCCCCCGCCGTGCACAGTTGGACTCCGGCGGCTTTGCCGGGTTTTTACAATGCGTTCCGCCGCTGCCTCGTCTTTTCAGTCGATCCGCAACTCAGCCCGGCGCGTGACAGCGCGGGCGGACCGACGAAAGAGAGCGATTGATGCGCCGAACTGTTCTGGGTGCCGTGGCACTCGCGTGCACCGCCGTGCTGGCGAGCACCGTGCCCGCGTTCGCCGATGGGGCCTCCCCGTCCCCGACTCCGACCTCCGCACAGGCCACGTCGACCGCGCCCCCGACCGAGCCCCCGTCCGCGGCGCCGTCCGCGGCGCCCACCACGACCCCGACCCCGGCGGCGAAGCAGAGCCAGGTCGCCGCCGTACCGAAGGGAGCGCCGGACACCGGTGTGGCGCCGGTGGCTTCGCACTCGGGAGCCAACGGCGGGCTGATCGGCGGGGGCGCCGCCGCGGTGCTCGCGCTCGGCGGCGGGACGGTCCTCCTCGTGCGCCGCCGGCGGGCGAACGGGGCGTGACCTCGCTCTCCAGGCGCGCGTTCGCCACCGCGGTGACGGCCTCGCTGCTCACGGGCTGCGGCGGCCACCGGGTAGGCCACGCCGCCGCGACCACGCGCCCCCCGAGCTCGCCACCGTCCTCGCGGCCCGCCGCGAAGACGGTACGTGCGGTGGGGCGTTCGGTCCCGGTCGGGCTGCAGATCCCGGCCATCGAGGTCGACACCCCGGTCATGCAACTGGGGTTGGCCCCGGACGGCAGCGTGCAGGTCCCGCCGATCACGGCGCACGACCGTGCGGGCTGGTACCGGAACTCGCCGACGCCGGGTCAGACCGGCCCGTCGGTGATCCTCGCCCATGTCACGGTCGGCGCTTACGGGGACGGGGTCTTCCGCCACCTCGCGCGGCTGCACCCGGGCGACCGGATCGTGACGCGCCTGAAGAACGGCACCGCGCCGGAGTTCACGGTCACCGACGTACGCACAGTCGCCAAGTCGGACTTCCCGACGAGCACGGTCTACGGGGACGTGGACCGTCCGGAGCTGCGGCTGATCACGTGCGGCGGCCCGCGCTCCGGCAGCGGCTACCTCGACAACGTGATCGTCTTCGCCGCGCTGACCTCGGCGGGCTCCTGACGCGTTCCCCCGGCTCCCGGGCCGCCGCGTACCGTACGCCGGCGGCCCGGGGGCAGCCCCCCGCAAGGGCCCCGCACGTGTCCGACGATTGCCACCACGACATGGAGAGCGTTGAAACGGTCCCGCGAGAAGGCAGCGTCCGAGCTGTTCGTCGCCTTCTACCCGCGCCTCGCCGGCTGGTGCCGCCGCCTGGTCGACGACGACGAGACGGCCCACGAGATCGCCTCCGAGGCGTTCACCCGGCTGTGGGCCCGCTGGACGGCCGTGGCGGAGCCGCGCGGATTCCTCTACGTCACCGCGACCAACCTCGTCCGGGACCACTGGCGCAAACTGGAGCGCGAACGCCGAGCCGTCCGGCGGGCCACCGCGGAGGCCGCCGTACGGCCGCCGACCGAACAGACCGACCCGTCATTGCGCCTGCTCGTACAGTCGCTGCCCGAACGCCTGCGCGTGCCGATCCTGTTGCGCTACTACGCCGACCTGCCGATCCGGGAGATATCCCTGCTCACCGGCCGCAAGGAGGGGACCGTGATGTCCGATCTCCACACGGCCAGGGAACTGCTCCGCGCCCATCTGAGGAGAAGCCTTGATCACACAGTCTGACGACGGTCAGGACTTCGACCCCGACGACCCTCTCACCGTCATCCTGCGGCCCACCCCCGACTACCTCGGCCTGCCCCCGGGCCGGTACGAGAAGATCCGCCGCGGTGCGGCCCG
>NZ_JACEGK010000551.1:0-5102 GCF_056859195.1 Streptomyces sp. NH27 | reverse complement strand
CAGCAGGAGCACACCGTGACCGACACCCCGACCGGCACCGACACCGCCGCCGGCACCACCTCCGCCACCCCGGCCGCCGGCTCTTCCGCCGGCTCCTCCCACGGCTCGGGCCCGTTCATCGCCGCGATCGACCAGGGCACCACCTCCAGCCGCTGCATCGTCTTCGACCGGGACGGCCGGATCGTCGCCGTCGACCAGAAGGAGCACGAGCAGATCTTCCCCAAGCCGGGCTGGGTGGAGCACGACGCCGCCGAGATCTGGACCAACGTCCAGGAGGTGGTGGCCGGCGCCATCCGCAAGGCCGCCCAGGACATCCCCGGCTTCAAGCCCGCCGACGTCAAGGCGATCGGCATCACCAACCAGCGCGAGACGACGCTGCTGTGGGACCGGCACACCGGCGAGCCGGTGCACAACGCGCTGGTCTGGCAGGACACCCGCACCGACACGCTCTGCCGCGAACTGGGCCGGGACGTCGGCCAGGACCGGTTCCGCGCGACGACCGGGCTGCCGCTCGCGTCGTACTTCGCCGGCCCGAAGATCCGCTGGCTGCTGGACCACGTCGACGGCCTGCGCGAGCGCGCCGAGGCCGGCGACATCCTCTTCGGCACCATGGACTCCTGGGTGATCTGGAACCTCACCGGCGGGGCGAACGGCGGCGTGCACGTCACGGACGTCACCAACGCCTCCCGCACCCTGCTGATGGACCTGCGCACCCTCGACTGGGACCCGGCCATCCTCGACGCGATCGGCGTGCCGGCCGCGGTGCTGCCGCGCATCGGCTCCTCCTCCGAGGTGTACGGCACGGCGGACATCGGCGGCCTGTCGGACGTCCCGGTGGCCTCCGCGCTCGGCGACCAGCAAGCCGCGCTCTTCGGCCAGACCTGCTTCTCCCCCGGCGAGGCCAAGTCCACCTACGGCACCGGCACGTTCATGCTGCTCAACACCGGCAAGACCCCAATCGACTCCCACAACGGCCTGATCACCACCGTCGGTTACCGGATCGGCGACGACGCCCCCGTCTACGCGCTGGAAGGGTCGATCGCGGTCACCGGCGCCCTGGTGCAGTGGATGCGCGACCAGATGGGCCTGATCAGCACGGCGGCCGAGATCGAGACGCTGGCGCTGACCGTCGAGGACAACGGCGGCGCCTACTTCGTCCCGGCCTTCTCCGGGCTGTTCGCGCCCTACTGGCAGGACGACGCCCGCGGGGTGATCGCCGGGCTGACCCGCTACGTCACCAAGGCGCACATCGCCCGCGCCGTCCTGGAGGCGACCGCCTGGCAGACCCGCGAGATCGCCGACGCGATGACCAAGGACTCCGGCGTCGAGCTGGCCGCCCTGAAGGTCGACGGCGGCATGACCTCCAACAACCTCCTCATGCAGACCCTCGCCGACGTGCTGGCCGCACCCGTGGTGCGCCCCATGGTCGCCGAGACCACCTGCCTGGGCGCGGCCTACGCCGCCGGCCTCGCGGTCGGCTTCTGGCCGGACACCGACGCGCTGCGCGCCAACTGGAAGCGGGCAGCGGAGTGGACGCCCCGGATGGCCGACGCCGACCGGGACCGCGAGTACCACAACTGGCGCAAGGCCGTGACCCGGACCATGGGCTGGATCGAAGAAGAGGAGCACTGAGAACGCCATGACCACCCTGCAACGCGTCCCCGCCCTGGGGACGCACCCGACCGCCGGCGCGAACCCCGGGCGGGCCCAGACCCGCGACCTGCTCGGGCACGCCACGTACGACCTGCTGGTGATCGGCGGCGGCATCCTCGGCATCACCACCGCCTGGCACGCCGCCCAGTCGGGACTGCGGGTGGCGATGGTGGACGCCGGCGACTTCGCCGGCGCCACCTCCTCGGCCTCCTCCAAGCTGCTGCACGGCGGCCTGCGCTACCTCCAGACCGGAGCGGTGCGGCTGGTCGCCGAGAACCACGTCGAGCGACGCGCGGTCTCCCGCGACGTGGCGCCGCACCTGGCCAATCCGCTCACCTTCTACCTGCCGGTGTACAAGGGCGGGCCGCACGGCGCGGCCAAGCTCGGCGCGGGCGTCTTCGCGTACTCCGCGCTGTCCGCCTTCCGCGACGGCGTCGGGCATGTCATCAGCCCGGCCCGGGCCGCCCGCGACGTGCCCGAGCTGCGCACCGACGACCTGCGCGCGGTCGCGGTCTACGAGGACGGGCAGATGAACGACGCCCGGATGGCGCTGATGACGGTGCGTGCCGCGGTCGGCGCGGGCGCGACCGTGCTCAACCACGCCGAGGTCACCGGGCTGCGCTTCACCCGCGGCCGGGTGACCGGCGCGGATCTGCGCGACCGCACCGACGGCACCGAGTTCGGCGTGGACGCGCGGCTGGTGCTCAACGCGACCGGCCCGTGGGTGGACCGCCTGCGGCGGATGGAGGACCCGGCCGCGGACCCGTCGATCCGGCTGTCCAAGGGCGCCCACCTGGTGCTGAAGCGGACCTCGCCGTGGCGGGCCGCGCTGGCCACGCCGATCGACAAGTACCGGATCACCTTCGCGCTGCCCTGGGAGGGCATGCTGCTGCTCGGCACGACCGACGAGGCGTACGAAGGCGACCCGGGCGAAGTGGCGGTCACCGAGGCCGACATCGGCCAGATCCTGGACGAGGCGGCCTTCTCGGTCCGGGACCGGCAGCTGACCCGGGACCTGATCACGTACTCCTTCGCCGGGCTGCGGGTGCTGCCGGGCGGCCCCGGGGACACCGCGAAAGCGAAGCGGGAGACGGTGGTCACCGAGGGCCGCGGCGGCATGCTGTCGGTCGCGGGCGGCAAGTGGACCACCTTCCGACACATCGGCCGCACAGTGCTGGCGAAGCTCGCCGAACTGCCCGGGCACCCGCTCGCCGACGACATGGAGCCGCTGTCCCGGCTGCCCAAGCACGCCCCGCTGCCCGGGTTCGCCAGCCCCGGCGCGGTCGCGCACCGCCTGGTGGTCGACGGCATCGCGCCCGGCCCGCGGATGGCCGGCGACACCGCAGGTCATCTCGCCGGGCACTACGGCTCGCTCGCCTTCGACATCGCCCGCCTCGCCAACGAGGACCCGGCCCTCGCGACGCGCATCCACCCGGACGCCCCGGAGATCTGGGCGCAGGTGGTCTACGCCCGCGACCACGAGTGGGCGTACGACGCGGACGACGTGCTGCGCCGGCGGACCACGCTGACCATCCGCGGCCTGGACACGCCGGAGGTACGGGCCGGCGTGGAGCGCATCCTGCGGGCGCGGCGGGACTGAGACCGACCGGCAAACGGAGGGCGGCGGCTGGGCCCGGCGGAACGCCGGAGCCGGCTGGGGCGGCCCGTCGCGCCGGCGCGGCCTCGCCCCCTGCACGAGGCCGCGCTTTCAGCTGCCGACCGGCGGGTGCTCGGGGGTCAGCAGCGCGTCGAGTTCCGCGAGGAGCGCGGCGGGGTGCTCGTGGCCGATCCGGTCCAGCAGGGTCAGCCAGCGCTCCCGGCCCTCCCGCCACAGGTCGGCGAGGGTGCCGGCGGCGACCGCGTCGACCGTACGGCGCGGCAGTTCGGCCTCGGCGGCCCGGGACGGGGTGAGCCAGTGGGCGGTGCTGTGCTCGGCGAGGCGGGCCATCCACAGCAGGTGGCGGGCGGCGTGCGCGAGGGCGTCCTGGGCGCGCAGCCGCTCGCCGCGGGCGGTGACGTGGGCGGCGAACACCATCCAGTTCGCGAACCGCCCGCACAGGTCGGCGATCTCGTCGGCGGTGGCGGGCAGCGCGGCCTGCTCGGGCAGCGCGGCGAGCACCGGGGTGAGCGCCCCGTCGCGGTCCACCACGACCATCGCGTCGACGGCCGCGCCCCGGGCCGGCCACTCCCCCACCGACGCGATGTCCTCAGTGCTGGCGAAGTGGAACTCGCCGCGGACCGGGCCGGGGAAGAGCGCCACATGGGTGCCGAACTCGTTGCGCAGCATCAGGTGGACCGGGGCGACCTCGGCGCACCAGGCGGCCGGGTCGAGGGCGGCGCGCGCCTTCGGGTCGAAGAACAGCCAGAACTCGACATCGCTGTGCGCGTCGCCCTCGCCCGCCGCGAACGAGCCGTACATCAGGGCCGCGCGGATGGTCTCGTCGGCGCGGCACAACGCCCGCACCCGGTCGATCAGTTCGTACTGGATCACGCGCGCCAGTATGGGTCCCGGCCGGATCCGGCGACAGCGATTTCCAGCGCGGTGGCGCCGGGCCGGGCCGGGACCGGGTCGGCGAACCCCTTGTACTGGCGGTACATGTCGGCGAACTCCCCGACCACGTCGCGCATCAGCTGCGCGGTGGCGTCGTCGGCGCGGTACTCCTGGCCGGTGGCCTTGGCGAGGTCCCAGCCGTGCAGGGCGAGTTCGAGGAAGAGCATGCGCGCGGTGGCGTCGGCCGGCATGGCCGCCTCGCCCATCGGGATCTCGCCCTCCCACGCGGCGGGTTCGGCCCACGCGGCCAGTGCGCGGTCGAGCTGCCGCGCGTAGGCCGCGGCCCACTCCGGTTCCGCGGTGAAGTCGCGGGTGGCCAGGTCGTCGGGGTGCGGCTCGCGGCGGGCGCGCAGCTCCATGCCGAGGCCGGTGTACGCGACGAGGTGGTTGACCAGGGCGCGGGTGTCGTACTCGGGGCAGGGCGTGGGGCCGGTGAGCTGCCCGGGCGTGACCGCCGCGGTGATCCGGGCGGCCTCGGCGGCGGCGTCGGCGAGCTGCGGGTGGATGGTGCGGTGCGGATCGGTGACGTTCATGGGCCCGACGCTAGGACGCGGCACGTCGGCCGGTCTTGAACAAACGCGACACACCGCCTGTGGCTCCATAGGCTGGGCCCATGAGCAGGTACGGGATGGGGCGCGGGGTGCTGCGGCCGGCGACGGCCGCGGCCCACCTCACGGTCCCGCTGCACCCGCCGGCCGCCGCCCTCGCGCCGTACGTCGAGTACTACTGGAACCCGCGCTGGGACCTGCGCGGCCGGCCCGACCATGTGCAGGACGTGCTCGCGCACCCGAACGTGCACCTGGTCTTCGAGGAGCCGGTGCCGCTGGTGTACGGGGTGCAGCGGGCGCTGTACCGGCGGGTTCTGCACGGGAGGGGGCAGGCGTTCGGGGGGCGGTTC
>NZ_JACEGK010000550.1:0-5103 GCF_056859195.1 Streptomyces sp. NH27 | reverse complement strand
CTCTTAGGCTAGCTTGATTCGTGAGCATGACAAGTACGTCTCGACGGCTTCCCGGCGAACTCACCCGTCACCTGCTTCCGCTCGTGGCACCGGCCGATCCGGGCGTCCGGCGCACCGTGGGATGCCACGACAGGGGAGGCGCTTCCGGCCTTGGAGGGGCACGATGACATCGTGCGCGCCGTGGCCGTCCTGCCGGTCCGCGACGGTTCCGCGGTGATCGCGTCCGGCGACGTGATGGGAGCGATCCGTCTCTGGGACGCCGTATCCGGGCTGCCCATCGGTGACCCGGTGGACGCACATGACGACATCGTCTACTTCCTGAAGGCTGTCCGGCTCCCGGACGGCAGGACCGCCCTGGTATCCGCTGACCGTCTCGGCGTGATGCGGTGGCGGGATGCCGAGACGTGGCAACAGATCGGCCCGCAGGCCGAACTCGGGGAGGAGAATATTTCCTCCCTCGACGTGGCGGCCTTCGACGGACGGGTGAGCGTGTTCACCGCCGGAGGGGACCGCCGAGTTCGCGAGTGGGATGCCGCAACGGGCGGAATGACATCGGTGCTGCGGCAGGGCAACAAAGTTGCGAGCCTGGCGAAGCGGGACGGGACGCTCATCCTCGCGTCGGCTGACCTGACCGACATCGTCATCAGCACTACGGCGACGCCAAGTCCGCTGCAGTCGGACAGCTGACTCATCGACTGGCTCCGTCCGGCGCGTCGACGACGATCTTTGCGGCGAGCCCGCCAGGTAGGACCTTCCCCCCGAGTGGTGGACGCCTCTGACCCGGACTCCGGTGGGGGCCGGGGAAAGAGGAGTCACCGGCACGGCCGGTCCGACCGGCCCCCGGAGTGACGACGGCCGGTCGCCGCAGGAAACCGCCGGTCAGCGTCCCCGGTCGTGGACGAGGGCCGGCGTCCCGTGTTCGCCCGGCCTCGCTGACGAGTGTCCGCTGCCCGACCGGCAGGCCGTCGTCGAACAGTCGGTGTTTAGTCCTGCTCAACCTGGCTTTAAACATGGGGCGTTGTTCGAGGGGCTGCCGGCTGCCAGCGTAATGACCTGTCGTTCGTCACCCTCTTCCAAGGAGTTCTGTCGTGCCCGTGCGTGAACAAGTGACCTTCGCCGGCGATGTGGGCAAGCTCGCCGGCCATCTCTTTCTGCCCGATGCCGCCGAGGCCGGCCCGGTGCCGGGCGTCGTGGTCGCCGGGACCTGGACATCCGTCAAGGAGCAGATGGCCGACCGGTACGCCGAGGAGCTGGCCCGGCGCGGCTTCGCCGCCCTGTCCTTCGACTTCACCGGATACGGGGAGTCGGACGGTGAGCCGCGCGACTACGAGTCGCCGGCGCTGAAGCTCCGCGACCTGCGTGCGGCAGCCGACTTCATGGCAGACCGACCGGCGGTGGGTGACGGAGACCTGGGCGTGCTGGGCGTGTGCGCCGGTGCGATGTACGCGAGCGCCTTCGCCGCCGAGGACTCCCGCGTGCGGTCGCTTGCGCTGGTGGCGCCGTGGCTGCACGACCGCCGTATCTGCGAGGAGAACTACGGCGGCCCGGAGGGCATCGCGGCGAAGAAGGCTGCGGCGGTCGCGGCCCGGAGCCGGTACGAGGAGACCGGGCAGGTCGTCTATGTGCCGGTGGTCAGCGGCAGCGACCCGGACGCGGCCATGCCCTTTGACATCGACTTCTATCTCAACCCGCAGCGCGGCGGGATTCCGCGGTGGCCCAACCGGTACGCCGTCATGGCCTGGCAGGAGTGGCTGGACTTCGACGCCGTCGCGATCGCGCCGCTGGTGACGGCCCCGACGCTGCTGGTGCACAGCGAGAACGCCGCGATCCCGGACGGCGCCCGCCGCTTCCACGCCGGTCTCGCCGGACCCGGGGAAATCCTGTGGACCGAGGGCGCCCAGTTCGACTTCTACGACCAGTCGCCGCAGGTCGGCCTCGCCGCCGACGCGGCGGCCGAGCACTTCGCCCGCACGCTGTGAACGCCCCCGCCATCAACAGGAGGTCACCTGCCATGTCCGAGTCCATCGAATCCAAGTACGCAGTCGCCGAGACCTGTACCCGGATGGCCGTGCACGCGGATCGCCGTGAATGGGACCTGCTGCGCGGTCTGTTCGCCGACAAGGTGCTGCTCGACTACACCAGCCTGGCCGGCGGCGAGCCGGCCCAGCTCACCCCGAAGGAGATCGTCGACGCCTGGGCCGCGACGCTCGGCGGCTACGACGCCACCCAGCACCTGATCGCCAATCAGCTCGTCCACATCGACGGCGACCGCGCCGTCTGTACCGCCTCCTTCCAGGCCACGCACCGCCTGGCCACCGCCCACGGATCGCCGCTGTGGACGCTCGGCGGCGCATACCGGTGGGAGTTGGCCCGCACCGGAGACCGATGGCTCATCGACACCGTCGTGATGACCGCGGCCTGGGGCGACGGCAACAACGATCTGTCCGTGCAGGCGGCGGGTCGACGATGACCACGTCCGCTGCCACGTCGTCGGCGACCTCGTCACCGTCCGCCGCTCGGGGCGGATCGCCCATGGTGCTCGGGGCCGCGCTGCTGGGCTTCTTCCTGATCTCCCTGGACGCGTTGATCGTCACGGTCGCGCTGCCCGACATCGGCCACAGCCTCGGAGGAGGCATGTCGGGCCTGCAGTGGGTGGTGGACGGCTACACCCTGATGTTCGCCGCCCTGATGCTGTCCGCGGGCGCGCTGTCCGACCGGATCGGGGCACGCCGGGCGTTCGGCGGCGGGCTGATCCTTTTCGCGCTGGCCTCGGCGGCCTGCGGGGTCGCGCCCGGGCTCGGCATGCTGGTGGCCGCACGGCTGGTGCAGGGCGCGGCGGCGGCGGTGATGATGCCGGCGTCGCTGGCGCTGGTCCGGCAGGGCTTTCCCGATCAGGCCGAACGGGCGCGGGCGATCGCGATATGGACCGTGGGCGGCGCGGTCGCGGTGGCGGCCGGACCGGTGGTCGGCGGGGCGCTGACCGCCTCGGTCGGGTGGCGGTGGATCTTCTTCGTCAATCTGCCGGCCGGTCTGCTGGCGCTGGCCCTGCTCACCCGCGTACCCGTCTCACCACGCCTGCCGGCGCGGCTGGACGCGGTCGGACAGGTGACGGCGGTGATGGCGATGGGCGGGCTGACCTACGGCGTGATCGAGGGCGGTGCCGAGGGCTTCGGCCATCCGCTCGTGGTGGCGTCGCTGCTGGTGGCCGTGGCGGCGGCCGCCGCCTTCCTCCTCGCGCAGGCCAGAGGTGCGCATCCGATGCTGCCGCTGCCGCTGTTCCGGACGCGAGTGGTGGCGGTGTCCTTGGTGGTGGGCTTCATGCTCAACGCCGCCTACTACGGCGGGGTGTTCGTCTTCAGCCTGTATCTGCAGCAGGAGCGGGGGCAGTCGGCGCTGCAGGCGGGAGTGCTGTTCATACCGATGACGGCGCTGGTCGCGGTGGTGAACCTGGCCTCGGCGCGGCTGGCGGCCAGGTTCGGGCCGCGGGTGCCGATAGTCGCCGGGCAACTGGTCGGGACGGCCGGGCTGCTGGCGCTGCTGACGATCGGCGGCAGCACCAACGTGTGGGTGGTTGCGCTGCTGATGGTGCCGGTCGGGCTCGGCGGCGCGCTGGCGGTGCCGGCGCTCACCGCGATGCTGCTCGACGCCGTACCCGCGGATCGGGCAGGCACCGCGGGCGCGGTGCTCAATACCGCCCGGCAGGTCGGCGGGGCCATCGCCGTGGCCGTGTACGGCGCGCTGCTGGCGGGCGCGGACACGTTCCTGGCCGGCATGCACTGGAGCGTGCTGCTCGCGGCGGCCGGGCTCGTGGCGACGGCGGCCGCGACGCTGACGCTGCCACGAGTCGGGCACGGGGGCGCGGGGGCGTCAGCGGTCACGCGGGCGGGCCGGCAGGCCGCGGAGCGAGATCGACTACGGTCCGGATGAGAGCCCGCAGGCCAGGCGACACGCCCACGTCCCGCCACATCAGGGCGTAGTCGATGGGAGGCGCATCGTTGAAGGGGACGCACACAATGTCGGGCCGGCCGTGGTACCGCTCCGCCATGACGCTGGCTACCGTGGCGCCCCGTCCCGCCCCGACCAGGGAGAGTATTCCTTCCCAGTCGGATGCGGTCGGGCCGTGCTCGATGCGCCGTCCCTGGGGTGTGCGGCGCGGGAAGTATGCCTCGCGCCACGGTCGGGACACACCGGTTGCCGTGATCAGCGGAAGACGGGCGAGGTCCTCCAGCGACACCGTCTCCCGTTGCGCGAGGGGGTGAGTGGCGGGCACCAGGAGGGCGCGGCGCTGACTGAACAGGACCGGGCCCACCGTGAGACCGGGCCCCTCGGCAGGCAGTTCCGCGATCACCAGGTCGACGTCCTTGTCCCACAGTGCCGCGAACACGGCGTTGTACGTAGCATTCCGAAGCTCCACGGCACAGCGCGGATGACAGCGCGAGAACTCATCCGCGGCCCGCACGAGGAGACTCCCGGACCACGGGGCGGTGAAGCCGACGCGTAGCACACCGCTGATCTCCTCGCACGCCGCCGTCGCATCGGCCACGGCCTGCTGGATCTGCTGGTACGCGGGCAGCAGGTCGGCACGGAGCTGTTGTCCGACTGGCGTGAGGGCGACGCGACGGCTGCTGCGGTCGAACAACGAGCCGCCGATGCGCCGCTCCAGTGCCTTGATCGTCTGGCTGACCCGGCCGGGCGAGACGTGCAGACGCTCGGCGGTCCGCGCGAAGTGCAGTTCCTCGGCCAGGGCCAGAAAGGTCTCGATCTCGTGCCGCTCCACCGTGCTCCCTCACCAGCAGGGCCGCGATGTGCCCTCTGCCGCCCAGCCGTCGTTGCTTTCCGGACCGTGGCGTGGCCCCGGCCGACAATAGGCCGCGTCGGCCGGTCCGGTCCAGCAAGACGGGAGTGGCCCCAGGCGTGAGACGCGGTCGAGGGTGGTGCTGTGCTGCGGTTGGAGTTGGTGCGGTTCAGGACGTGCTCGGGTGGGGGAGCGAGTTACCGGAAGCCTCGAATCGAGGTGCTCGCTGTGGGAGGAGGTGCGGGGGCAGAGGGCTTGGTCCTCGCTGCGTGAGCAGGGCCCGTAATTCGGTGGCGGGGGTGGTGGGG
>NZ_JACEGK010000549.1:0-5104 GCF_056859195.1 Streptomyces sp. NH27 | reverse complement strand
GTGCGAGACGCCGACCGTGACCGCCCCGGTCGTGGCGCCCAGCCTGCGGGTCCGCGCCACGCAGCGGTCGAAGACCTCCCGCTCGCTGTGCGCGTCGAGGGACGCGATCGGCTCGTCCATGACGAACCGCAGCAGGTCCCCCCGCAGCGACGCGCGGGCCGGCGAGATCCGCTGCCACTGCCCCTCGGACAGCCCGACGTGTCCGAGACGGCGCCCCACCCGCGTCGCGGCGCCCTGCGGCAGCGCGGCCACGAACGCCGCGGCCCGCGCGCCATCTCCTGACGCCCACGCCGACTCCGACGCCCCACGCCGACGCCGGCGGAGTGCGCTGCGGCTGATCGGCTCGGATGGCCGGAGCCGCACGCCTGGTGCGCGGGCAACACGGTGCTGCGACTGCCACACCGGCCAGGCCCAGCGACCGCACATGTCGGCTGTCCGGGCGCCACGCCGACCGCGCCCGGACGGCCCACATGACCGCGGAGGCCGCTGCGGGGCGGCGCCGGCACGTCTACGAGCTGCGCGAGTGGGATACGCAGGGGCGAGAGCGATGAGTAGCACCCGTGACGCAGCAATGATCATTTAGGGGGCATTTAGGGGGCTGGGCCGATCCGGCGGGTTCCAGGAAACGGGTAGGGCCAGGTCAAGGAAACAGCCTCTGACCTGGCCCTACTTGACGTTCGCGCTGGCTAACAGGTGTGCCCCAGGCAGGATTCGAACCTGCGACACCGGCTTTAGGAGAGCCGTGCTCTATCCCCTGAGCTACTGGGGCGGGGATGGTGCCCCACCAAGGTGGTGCGCTGACACTGTACCGGTTGTCGGCGGCTCGCCGTGGAGCCGTCCGGGCCTTGCCGTACGGGACCGCGCGGGGAGGCAGTCGCGGTGGGGCAGAGGCGGGGCGGGGCGGCGTCCAGCCCCGTGGGCTCAGGCGTCGTAGTCGACGGTGAGCGTGTCGGACGCGGGGAAGGACTGGCAGGTCAGCACGTAGCCGGCGTCGACCTCGGCGGCTTCGAGGGCGAAGTTGCGGCGCATGTCGGCCCGACCTTCGGTGATCTTGGCCCGGCAGGTGCCGCAGACGCCGCCCTTGCAGGCGAAGGGGAGGTCGGGACGGGTGCGTTGGGCGCCGTCGAGGAGTGTCGTGTCGGTGGGCAGGGCGGTGGTCGTGGTGCGGCCGTCGAGGATGAGGGTGACCTGGCTGACCGGGCCCTCGACGGTGTCGTCCGCGTGGCGCAGGGGCGTGATGGGCTCGTCGTCGGCGAAGAACAGCTCCTGGTGGACGCGCTCGTCGGGTATGTGCAGCTCCGCGAGCAGGTGCCGGGCGTCGGTGACCATGCCGTGCGGGCCGCACAACCACCAGTGGTCGACGCTCGGTACGTCGACCAGGCCCTCGATGAGCGCGGCGAGCCGGTCCGCGTCCAGGCGGCCGGACAGCAACTCCGCCTCGCGCGGCTCGCGCGACAACACGTGCCCTATCTGGAACCGCGCCGGGTGGACGTCCTTCAGGTCGGCCAGCTCGTCGGCGAACATCACCGTGTCGGTGCGGCGGTTGCCGTAGAAGAGGGTGACCTGCGAGACGGCGTCGGCGGCGAGCACGGACTCGGCGATGGACAGCATCGGGGTGATGCCCGAGCCGGCAGCGACGAGCACGTGGTGGCCCGGAGTGCCGAGGTCGGGGGTGAACGCCCCACTGGGCGCCATCGCCTCGACCGTGTCCCCGGGGCGCAGGTCGTTGACCAGCCACGACGAGAACAGCCCGTCGGGCACGACGCGTACTCCGATACGGGGCGGCGCGCCCGCGGGTGAGCAGATCGAGTAGGAGCGGCGTTCATCGCGCCCGTCCACCATCCGCCGCAGGGTCAGCGACTGCCCGGGCCGGTGGGCGAACTCCGCGGCCAGCTCGGCGGGTACGTCGAAACCGACGGCCACGGCGTCCTCGCACAGCGGCCGTACCTCGCTCACCTGCAGCGAGTGGAACGCGGGTCGCCGCCGCGGGCGTACGGTCCCGTCCGCCGCGCTTGCGGCGGCCGTGCCGGTCGCGGTGGTGGGGGCCATCACAACTCCTTGACGTGCTCGAAGGGTTCCAGGCAGCCGCGGCAGCGCCACAGCGAGCGGCAGGCGGTCGCCGAGAACGGTGACGTCTGCTCGGTGTCGGTGCTGCCGCAGCGCGGACAGGGGACGGCCTGCCGGGTGGCGCCGAGTACCAGCGGCACCGGGCCGTTGGCCCTGCGCGGTGCGGGGCCGGGGGGCGCGATGCCGTGCTCGTGCAGCTTGCGCCGGCCCTCGGGGCTGATCCGGTCGGTGCTCCACGGCGGGTCGAGCACGGTGCGGATCTCGACGCGCGCGAACCCGGCCGCGTGCAGCCGTGCTGCCACGTCGGCCCGCATCTCGGCCAGGGCGGGGCAGCCCGAGTACGTCGGGGTCAGGCTGGCGACCACCGTGCCGTCCGAGGTGGTGCGCACCTCGCGCAGCACCCCGAGGTCGGCCAGCGTGAGCATCGGCAGCTCAGGGTCGGGGACCTCGGCCGCGATCCGGCGGGCCCGCTGCTCGTCGAGCCGGGTGGGTGTGGTCACCATGTCGCCTCCGGGTGGGCGCGTGCCACGCTCTGCAACTCCTCCAGCAGCGGGGCCAGATGTTCGGTGTGCTCGCCGTGCCGGCCCCGGTACGGTGCCACGGGCCGCTCGGGCAGGTCGAGCCCGGCAGCCACCAGCACCTGCCGCAGTACGCCCAGCGTCTCCTCGCGTACGGGGCCGGAGATCTGTACGGCGTCGGCATCGGCGGCCGGGCCGGCCGGGGCGCCGCGGACGGCGGTACCGGTCGCGGCGAGGACTTCCTCGACGTACGGCGCGAGGTCCTCCAGGGCGGCGCGCATCCGGCGGTGCGACTCCTCGGTGCCGTCGCCGAGCCGCACCACCCAGTCGGCGGCGTACTGCCGGTGGTAGGTCAGCTCGGGCACCGCCTTGGCCGCGATCGCGGCGAGCACCGGGTCGGGGCCGGCAGCGAGGCGGCCGAGCAGCGCGAGCCGCCAGGTCGCCAGGACCAGCAGCCGGGCGACGGTGAACGCGAAATCCCCGTTGGGCAGTTCGGCGAGCGCCACGTTGCGGAAGTCGCCGGGATCGCGGAAGTAGGCGTACGCGTCCTCGCCGCGGTCGGTGCCGTCGACCTGGCCGCAGCGCGCGTACAGCATCCGGGCCTGGCCGAGCAGGTCGAGGCCGATGTTCGCGAGCGCGACCTCCTCCTCCAGCTCCGGAGCCCTGGTGCACCACTCGGCCAGGCGCTGGGCGGCGACCAGTGCGTCGTCGCCCAGCGCGAGACACACCGCGGCGAGTTCGGCCGCGTCCACGTCTTCCGGCAGCGTGGTGTCGACGCCGTGCAGCGGGTCGGCGAAGCCGGTGCCGAACGCCCAGCGGGTGTCCGCGTCGCCATGATCCTCGGTCAGGGAGAGGTAGACGTGGTCGTCGTCGGCCGTCTCGGTGTGGTCCATGCCGTCTGCCTCCTTCGGGTGGGCTTCAGATGTGGGGAACGTCGTCGGGGATGTCGTAGAACGTCGGGTGCCGGTAGACCTTGTCGGCGCTCGGCGCGAAGAACGGGTCCTTCTCGTCGGGAGTGGACGCGGCGATGTGCGAGGAGCGGACAGCCCAGATCGACACCCCCTCGTTGCGGCGGGTGTACAGGTCACGCGCGTGCGTGAGCGCCATCGTGTCGTCGGCTGCGTGCAGGGAGCCGACGTGGACGTGGTTCAGTCCGCGCTTGCCCCGCACGAACACCTCGTACAGCGGCCAGTCGCCCTTGGCGGCGGGAGTCGCACCGGCCGCATCATCGGGCCGGGTGGAGTCGTTGCCGTTGTCTGCGCTGCTCATGCCGCCGCCCCTTCCGACGCCTGCCCCGCAGCCCGCTCGGCCTGCTTCGCGGCGTGCGCCGCGGCCGCCTCGCGCACCCAGGCGCCTTCCTCATGTGCGGCCGTGCGCCGTGCGATCCGCTCGGTGTTGCACGGTCCGTCGCCGGCTATCACCCGCTGCAACTCCGACCAGTCGGGCGTGCCGAAGTCGTGCCGCCCGCGCTCCTCGTTCCACCGCAACTGCGGGTCGGGTAGGGTGACGCCGAGCTTCTCCGCTTGCGGGACGGTCATGTCGACGAACCGCTGGCGCAGCTCGTCGTTGCTGTGCCGCTTGATCTTCCACGCCATGGAGGCGGCCGAGTTGGGCGAGTCGCCGTCGGGCGGCCCGAACATCATCAGCGAAGGCCACCACCAGCGGTCCACCGCGTCCTGCACCATGGCGCGCTGCGCCTGCGTCCCGCGCATCATCGTCAGCAGCAGCTCGTAGCCCTGGCGCTGGTGGAAGGACTCCTCCTTGCAGATCCGCACCATCGACCGCGCGTAGGGACCGTACGAACTGCGGCACAGCGGCACCTGGTTGCAGATCGCCGCGCCGTCCACGAACCAGCCGATCACCCCGACGTCGGCGAACGTGGGGGTCGGGTAGTTGAAGATTGACGAGTACTTCTGCCGGCCGGAGATCAGCCGCTCGGTCAGGTCCGCCCGGTCGGCGCCGAGGGTCTCGGCCGCGGAGTACAGATACAGCCCGTGGCCGGCCTCGTCCTGCACCTTCGCGAACAGGATCGCCTTGCGTCGCAGCGACGGCGCTCTCGTGATCCACTCACCCTCGGGCTGCATGCCGATGATCTCCGAGTGTGCGTGCTGCGCGATCTGCCGGACCAGCGTCCGGCGATACCCCTCGGGCATCCAGTCGCGCGGCTCGATCCGCTGATCCCTGTCGATCGTCGCGTCGAAGCCGGCCTGGAACCGCCGGCCCTCGGGGTCCCGGTCCCGGCCTTCGTCCTGGTCCGCGGCGCGCGCGGGTCCTGCGGTCATCGCTGCCTCCCAACCGACCATTCGTTCGGTTCGAGTCTCGCCGATTCCGGCGGCCCGCGCAAGCACGGGAGGGCGGGCCTGTGGACAACTGCGGAGCTGTGGACAACCGCGGGAGTCGGCCGCGGCGGGTGGCGGTGGAGGGGGCGGCCGGAGCCTAGGCGCGGAGCGGTGGCCGGGTGGCGCGGCCGGCGGGCAAACGGGCCCGGCGGGCCGGCGGGCCGGCCGTGGGGGTCGGGG
>NZ_JACEGK010000548.1:0-5176 GCF_056859195.1 Streptomyces sp. NH27 | reverse complement strand
CGTAACCCCGGACCCCCGTAACCCCGTTTCTCCCGCTTCGCGCCCCGCTGTCCGAAAACGATCCAAGAATTCAGGGGATGCATTCCCGTCCGCACCCGTGCTGGAATAGAGTCGCGGCAGAACGAATACGAGGAGAGGACGGAGTTCTTGCGATGCGGAAACGGATGTGAACGGCACGGAGGGCAGCGGGCGGCGTATCTCGGCCAAGGTGGTGTGTACGGCGATCCGCGACGACATCGTGGGCGGTTTCTATCCACCCGGGAGCCGGCTGACCGAGGAGTTGCTCGCGCGGCGCTACGGGGTGTCGCGGGTGCCGGTGCGCGAGGCGCTGCGCACGCTGGAGTCCGAGGGCTTCGTCCGCACCCGCAGGCACGCCGGTGCCTCGGTGGCCGAGCCGACCGAGCAGGAGGCCGCGGATCTGCTGGAGATCCGCGGCCTGCTGGAGCCGCTGGGCGCGGCCCGGGCCGCGCAGCGGCGGGGCGAGTCGCATCTGAAGGTGCTGCGCGGCCTGGTCCGGCTCGGTCAGGAGCGGGCGGTGCAGGGGCAGTTGTCCGACCTGCCGGCGCTCGGCGGGTGGTTCCACGAGACGCTGGCGCAGGCGTCCGGCGCTCCCACGCTGGCCGCGCTGCTCACCCAGCTGCGCTACAAGATCGCCTGGGTGTACGCCGACGACGGCACCGACCGGGCCGCGCAGGCGTGGGAGGAACACGCGGCGCTCGTGGACGCGGTGGCCCGCGGTGACGCCGAACGCGCCCGCCGGCTGGCCGCGCTGCACGTGGAGCGGGCCACTGCGGTGAGAACCCTGAAACACGCCGTACACGCGGGGCGCCGCCGCGCTTAACAATCGCACCGTATACAAGAACGTGAATGGTTGTTTCGCGCATTGCGGAAAAGCGGGGTCGGGCAATCCGTGGGGGCTGTCCGGGTCCGTTGAATTCCGCTGCGCGGGATTGCCGTACGGCGGCCGGTATTCCCGTGCGGCGGCGCGACGCGGGCACGAAAGGCGTCCACGAAGGCGCCCGTGAAAGGTGTGCGTGAAAGACGTCCGTGAAGGCGCCCGCGAAAGGCGGAAAACTGCGGACGAAAGGCGGGCCCGGCTCAGACGGTCTCGGGCAGCTCTTCCAGGCCCTCGGCGACCAGCTTCGCCAGCCGGTCCAGTGCCGCGTCGGCGCCGTCGGCCTGCGAGGCGAGCACGACCTCTTCGCCGCCCTGCGCGCCCAGGCCGAGCACGGCCAGCATGGAGGCGGCGTTGACCGGGTCGCCGCCGGCCTTGGCGATGGTCATGGGCACTCCGGCGGCCGTCGCCGCGCGGACGAAGATGGACGCGGGACGGGCGTGCAGGCCCTCAGCCCAGCCGACATTGACGTGCCGCTCAGCCATGGTGAAGTCCTTCGGGTCGGTGCGGTCTGCGCAGGTGGTTCCAGTTGTCTAGACCAGTTAAGCACGCCCGCGGTGCTGGTCCCGCACGTCGGCCCGCGCTTGAACGGGTCCCCCCAGACTGCCCCCTGCGCGTCGGCGGCGCGAGCAGACACCCCATGGCGGCCCGGCCGCATACGCTGGGCCCATGAGCGAGCAGCCGTACCCTGTCCACTGGGAGGCTGACGTCGTCCTGCGCGACGGCGGCATCGCCCGCATCCGGCCGATCGGCCCGGAGGACGCCGGGCGGCTGGTCGACTTCTACGAGCAGGTCTCCGACGAGTCGAAGTACTACCGGTTCTTCGCGCCCTACCCGCGGCTGTCCGACCGGGACGTGCACCGCTTCACCCACCACGACTACGACGACCGGGTCGGCCTCGCGGCCACCGTCGGGGGCGAGTTCATCGCCACCGTCCGCTACGACCGGACCGACGAGCAGGGCCGGGCCGCGTCCGGGCCGGCCGGCACCCGCGCCGAAGTCGCCTTCCTCGTCCAGGACGCGCACCAGGGCCGCGGCGTCGCCTCCGCGCTGCTCGAACACATCGCCGCGGTCGCCCGCGAACGCGGCATCCTGCACTTCACCGCCGAAGTCCTGCCCGCCAACCGCAAGATGGTCAAGGTCTTCACCGACGCCGGCTACACCCAGCAGCGCAGCTTCACCGACGGTGTGGTCCACCTCGACCTCGACCTCGAACCGACCGACGAGTCGGTGCGCGTGATGCGGGCCCGCGAGCACCGCGCCGAGGCCCGCTCCGTCCAGCGGCTGCTGCGCCCAGAGTCCGTGGCGGTGGTCGGCACCGGACGCCGGCCCGGCGGCCTCGGCCGTACGCTGCTGCGCAACATCGCGGCCGGCGGCTTCACCGGGCGGCTCTACGCGGTCAACCGCGCTTTCCCCGCCGCCGGTACCGACCTCGGCGGCGTGCCCGGCCACCGCTCGGTGCGGGAGATCGCGGAGAGCGGTGCGAGCGTCGACCTCGCGGTGATCGCGGTGCCCGCCGAGCGGGTGCCCGAGGCCGTCGCCGACTGCGGCGCCGCCGGCGTGCGCGGCCTGGTCGTGGTCAGTGCGGGCTACTCCGAGACCGGACCCGAGGGCCGGGCCCGCCAGCGCGAACTGGTCCGGCAGGCCCGCGCGCACGGCATGCGGGTGATCGGCCCGAACGCCTTCGGGGTGCTCAACACCGCTCCCGACGCCCGGCTGAACGCCTCGCTGTCGCCCGACATGCCGCGCCGCGGCCGGCTCGGGCTGTTCACCCAGTCCGGCTCCATCGGCATCGCGCTGCTCTCCGGGCTGCACCGCCGGGGCCTGGGCCCCTCCACCTTCGTCTCCGCCGGCAACCGCGCCGACGTCTCCGGCAACGACCTGCTGCAGTACTGGCAGGACGACCCGGACACCGGTGCCGTGCTGATGTACCTGGAGTCGTTCGGCAACCCGCGCAAGTTCACCCGGCTCGCCCGCCGTACCGCCGCCGAGAAGCCCGTGGTCGTGGTGAAGGGCGCGCTGCATTCCGGTGCGGTGCCCGCGGGCCACGAGGTGCCGGCGACCCGTATCCCCGACTCCACCGTGTCCGCGCTCTTCCGGCAGGCCGGCGTGATGCGGGTCGACACGGTCACCGAACTCCTCGACGCCGGGCTCTTCCTGGCCCTCCAACCGCTCCCGGCCGGCGACCGCATCGCCATCCTCGGCAACTCCGAATCGCTGGGCCTGCTCACCTACGACGCGGCGCTCACCGCCGGGCTGCACCCCGCCGCCCCGATCGACCTCACCACCGCGGCCGCCCCCGACGACTTCGCCGCCGCGCTGACCGCCGCGCTCGCCGACCCCGGCAGCGACGCGGTGGTGGTCACCGCCATCCCCCGGGTCGGCACCGACCTGCTGACCGCCGACCCGAGCGACCCGAGCGACGCGAGCACTGTGGCCGCCCCGGCCGATCCGGCGAATCCGGCCGACCCCGAGGCCGGCGACGACCCGGCGCTGGCCGCCGCCCTGCGCGCGGCCGCCGCCGGCGCGGCCAAGCCCGTCGTCGTGGTCCACCTCGCCCTCGACGCCATGGCCGACCGGCTCGGCGCCCGCGCGGACGGGAGCGACGCAGCTGCCGGCCGTATCCCCGCCTACCGCGCGCCGGACCGCGCGGTCGGCTCGCTCGCCGAGGCCGCCTCCTACGCCGCGTGGCGGGCGAGCGTCGCGGAACCCGGGCGGGTGCCCGACCTGGACCGGATCGACGAGGCCGGCGCGGCCGAGGACGTACACCGGCTGCTGCCGCCGGGGGCGCCCGCGGGGGAGGGCATCACCCTCGACGACGCCGACACGGCGACGCTGCTCGGCCGGTACGGCATCGAGGTCCGCCGGGCCCGGCCCGCGCCCGACCCGGACGCCGCCGCCGAGGCCGCCACCGCGCTCGGCTACCCGGTGGCGCTGAAGACCACCGCACCCCACCTGCGGCACCGTGCCGACCTCGGCGGCGTACGGCTCGACCTCGCCGACGAGGGCGACCTGCGGCGGGCGTACGGCGAGCTGACCGCGCGGCTGGGCGGTCCGGCCGAACTGTGCCCGGTGGTACAGGCGATGGTCCCGCGCGGGGTGGACACCGTGGTGCGGGCCGGGGTGGACCCGGCGGCCGGGGCGGTGCTCTCCTTCGGCCTGGCCGGTGCGCCCTCCGAACTGCTCGGCGACATAGCGCACCGGCTGGTTCCGGCCACGGACCGGGACGCGGCGGAGCTGGTGCGGTCCATCAAGTCCGCGCCGATGCTGTTCGGCTGGCGCGGCGCGGAACCGGTGGACACCGCCGCGCTGGAGGAACTGCTGCTGCGGGTGTCGATGCTCGCCGACGACCTGCCGGAGGTGGTCGCGATCGACCTGGAGCCCGTGGTGGTCGCGGCGCGCGGCCTGAGCGTGCTCGGCGCCCGGGTACGGCTGGCCACCCCGCCGGCCCGCACCGATCTGGGGCCGCGCGCGCTGACGACGTACTGAACGCCGCGGTGTCGCGTGCCGCAGTGACCTGAGCGAAGCATGGGGGCGGTGCGGGTGCGGGATCGGGGTTCGGGCCCGGGCCGCGACCGAGTCCTCGACCGAGTCCGCGGTCAGGTCGCGACCCGGGGCACGATCGCGTTCTGAGCGCCCCGGAGCGCGCATAGGATGGACGCATGGCGAAGACCGGTACGACGACACAGGGCCTGCGCACAGCCATCGAGCGCAGCGGCTACTACCCGGCTCTGGTGGCCGAGGCCGTCGAGGCCGCGGTGGGCCGCGAGCCGGTCACGTCGTACCTGGTCCACCAGGAGACCACGTTCGACGCCAACGAGGTGCGGCGGCACGTGACGGTGCTGGTGCTCACCGACAGCCGGTTCATCGTCAGCCACACCGACGAGCAGGCCGCCGACGACACCTCGCCGAGCCCGTACGCCACCACGTCGACCGAATCGGTGAAGATCGGCCGGATCTCTTCGGTCGTGGTCAGCCGGGTGGTGGCCAACCCCGAGTCCTACACGCCGGGCGCCCCCGGCACGCCGGGTACCTTGCCGCGCGAGGTCGTGCTCACCATCGGATGGGGCGCGGTCTCCCGGATCGACCTGGAACCGGCCGCGTGCGGCGACCCCAACTGCGAGGCGGACCACGGATATACCGGTTCCTCGACCGTCGACGACCTGTCGCTGCGGGTGAGCGAGGCCGGCGACGGCCCCGACACGGTCCGGCAGGCGCTCGCCTTCGCGCAGGCCCTCTCCGAGGCGACAGCGGCAACGGACTGATGGGCGGACCGTACCC
>NZ_JACEGK010000547.1:0-5182 GCF_056859195.1 Streptomyces sp. NH27 | reverse complement strand
GTCCTCTACGGGGTGGGCGTCACGTTCGCCGGTGGCCCGGCGACCGGAGCCCGGACGTACGGCACCCGGTCCCACCTGCGGGGAGTCGTAGACGTGGGTCTCGCTGACGAAGGTGCCGTCCGCCCGCCGGACCTTGTCCACGCGGTAGTAACCGGCGACGGCCAGCTCGCGCAGGGCCTTGGCGACGGCCAGGCGGCCCTGCGGGCTGGTGTCGGCCGTCCTCCGGCCATCCGTCGGGCCGGGAGAGGAGGTCGACCAGCAGCCCGCGGGCGGTGTAGGACAGCCGCCGGTCTTGCAGCAGCGTGTTCGGCAGGACCGTGAAACCGCGCGCATGGCGGCTACGATGAATCTGCATGAGGAGGGTTCGTCTCCTTGTGCCGGACCCCGGAGCGTTGGCGCGCTGCCGGGGTCACTCTATTAAGTTCGTCGGTGACAGAACGTATCACGCGAAGCGGGCCCAATCGACCGGCCCGCGAGAACAATTGATCACGCATCAGGTGATCCGCGCACAGACCCGCCGCGCACGCACGAGCGCCCGGGACGTCGTACGCGTTCGTACGTGTCCCGGGCGCCCATGAGGTGCGGGTGCGGGTCCCGGCGAATCCTCGCCCGGCGCTTCCTTTGCTCAGTCCTCGGAGCCGTCACCCGGCTCGGAGCTGTCGCCCGGCTCGGAGTCGTCGCCCGGCTCGTCGCCGTCGGCCGCCTCCTCCAGGCCCAGCCGCTCACCGAGCCACTTGTTGAACTCGATGGACGCCTGGACCCAGCTCACCGTGGTGGCCACGAAGTGGTCGAGGTTGACGCCCATGCCGATCAGCATCTGGGCCTCGCCGATGAGGCGGACGGCACCGTCGTCGTCGGTGTTCGTGTAGACCTTCGGCCACAGCGTGAGGTGGTTCCACTCGTCGATCGCCTCGTGGAGCTGTGCCTTCTCGTCCACGGAGTACGTGCGCTCGTAGAACGTGCGCACCGCGAAGACGTGCTGCTGCGCCTCGCCGCGGAACATGAAGTAGGTGCGGAACTCCTCCCAGGGCGCCAGGAGGTCGTCCTCTTCGTCGATGGCGTGCTTGAGCCCCATCTGGTCGAGGAGTTGCTTGACCAGGTCCTGATCCGGGATCACCACGTTGGCAGTGGGTTCTCCGCTCGGCTGGTCGGGTTCCGGCTGGCTCCCGAAGTTCGGAATCGAGGAGGGGTCGATGCTCACCGTGAAGGTTCCCTTCGTGACGTTTCCCCGCCATCCTCCCCCCTGACGATGAGCCCGTCGACCGCCCGGTCCACCCGGACGTTCTGCCCGTCCAGCACCTCTCCGGCCAGGATGGCGCGGGCCAGCGGGTCGCCGATCGCGGTCTGGATCAGCCGGCGCAGCGGGCGGGCGCCGTAGGCGGGGTCGTTGCCCTCCTCGGCGAGCCAGTCCAGGGCGCCGTCGGTGACGTCCAGGGTGAGCCGGCGGTCCCTGAGCCGGTCGGCGAGTCGGCTGGTCTGGAGCCGGGCGATCCGGCGCAGCTCGTCCCTGTCGAGCGCGGAGAACACCACGATGTCGTCCAGCCGGTTGAGGAACTCCGGCTTGAAGGAGGCGCGGACGGTGGCGAGGACGTTCTCCTTCTTCTGCGCCGGGTCCAGCTTGGGGTCGACCAGGTACTGGCTGCCCAGGTTGGAGGTGAGGATCAGGATCGCGTTGCGGAAGTCGACGGTACGGCCCTGGCCGTCGGTGAGCCGGCCGTCGTCGAGGACCTGGAGCAGGACGTCGAAGACCTCCGGGTGCGCCTTCTCCACCTCGTCGAGCAGCACCACGCTGTACGGGCGGCGGCGGACCGCCTCGGTGAGCTGGCCGCCCTCCTCGTACCCGACGTATCCGGGCGGGGCGCCGACCAGCCGGGCCACCGAGTGCTTCTCGCCGTACTCGCTCATGTCGATGCGGACCATCGCCCGCTCGTCGTCGAAGAGGAAGTCGGCGAGCGCCTTGGCCAGTTCGGTCTTGCCGACGCCGGTGGGGCCGAGGAAGAGGAAGGAGCCGGTGGGGCGGTCCGGGTCGGCGATGCCGGAGCGGGAGCGGCGGACCGCGTCGGAGACCGCGCGGACCGCTTCGGCCTGGCCGATCAGCCGCTTGCCGAGCTCGTCCTCCATCCGCAGCAGCTTCTGCGTCTCGCCCTCCAGCAAGCGGCCGGCGGGGATGCCGGTCCAGGCGGCGACGACGTCGGCGATGTCGTCCGGGCCGACCTCCTCCTTGACCATCGTCTCCTGGGCGGCGGCCTCCTGCTCCTCCCGGGTGGCCTCCTCCAACTCCTCCTCCAGCTTGGGCTTCTCCGCGTACATCAGCTTCGACGCGGTCTCGAAGTCGCCGTCGCGCTGGGCGCGCTCGATCCGGGTGACGATGTCGTCGAGCCGCTCCTTCAGCTCGCCGACCCGGTTCAGGCCCTGCTTCTCCTTCTCCCAGCGGGCGGTCAGGCCACGCAGCTCCTCCTCGCGGTCGGCGAGGTCCTTGCGGAGCTTGTCCAGCCGCTGCACGGAGCCGGGGTCGGTCTCGTTCTTGAGCGCCATCTCCTCCATCCGCAGCCGGTCCACCGAGCGCTGGAGCTCGTCGATCTCGACCGGCGAGGAGTCGATCTCCATCCGCAGCCGGGACGCGGACTCGTCGACCAGGTCGATGGCCTTGTCGGGCAGGAAGCGGGAGGTGATGTAGCGGTCGGAGAGCGTCGCGGCGGCGACCAGCGCGGAGTCGGCGATCTGCACCTTGTGGTGCGCCTCGTAGCGGCCCTTGAGGCCGCGCAGGATCGCCACGGTGTCCTCGACGGTCGGCTCGGCGACCAGCACCTGCTGGAAGCGCCGCTCCAGCGCCGGGTCCTTCTCGATCCGCTCGCGGTACTCGTCCAGCGTGGTGGCGCCGACCATCCGCAGCTCGCCGCGGGCCAGCATCGGCTTGAGCATGTTGCCCGCGTCCATCGCGGAGTCGCCGCCGGCGCCCGCGCCGACGACGGTGTGCAGCTCGTCGATGAAGGTGATGACCTGCCCGCCGCTGTCCTTGATCTCGGCGAGCACCGCCTTCAGCCGCTCCTCGAACTCGCCGCGGTACTTCGCCCCGGCCACCATCGCGCCCAGGTCGAGGGAGACCAGCCGCTTGTTGCGCAGGCTCTCGGGCACGTCGCCCTTGACGATGCGCTGGGCCAGGCCCTCCACGACGGCGGTCTTGCCGACGCCGGGCTCACCGATCAGCACCGGGTTGTTCTTGGTACGGCGGGACAACACCTGGACCACCCGGCGGATCTCCTGGTCCCGGCCGATCACCGGGTCGAGCTTGCCCTCGCGGGCGGCCGCGGTGAAGTCGGTGCCGTACTTCTCCAGTGCCTTGTAGGTGCCCTCCGGGTCCTGGCTGGTCACCCGTTGCCCTCCCCTGGCGCTCTCGAACGCCGTCAGCAGCGCCTTCGCCTTGGCGCCCGCGGTGGTGAGCAACTCGCCGGCCGGGCCGCCCTTGACGGCGGTCCCGATCAGCAGGTGCTCGGTCGACACGTACGCGTCGCCGAGGTCCTTGGCGCGCTGGGACGCGTCGGCGATGACGGCGAGCATGTCACGGTTCGCCTGCGGGGGTGCGACGGTGGCCCCCTGCACCGACGGCAGGCTCTCGACCAGCCGCTGCGCGTCGGCCCGCAGCGCCACGGGGTCGGCGCCGGTCGCGGCCAGCAGGTCGAGCACGTTCTCGTTGTCCGTGCCGCTCAGCAGAGCGAGCAGCAGATGCGCGGGCGTCAGGTCCGGGTTTCCCTCGGCGACGGCCTTGGCGTTGGCGCTGTTGAGCGCTTCCCGGCTCTTGTTGGTCAGCTCGGCTTCCACGGGCGTGCTGTCCTCCTCAATCGATCGTCGCTACCATGTACCTCAACCTGCTTGCGGGAACATGAAGCAAGTTGAGTCTATTCCACTCAAGGTGATTCCGGGCACAGGGCGGGCCACGATCTCGGGAGGAACCCATGACCTCGGCGCACCCGATGGATTCGCACCCGGCCGACCCGTATCCGATGGACCGCAGCGGCGCGTCCGTACAGGCCGATGCCGCCATCCTGCGCGAGCGCGCGGCCGCCTGCCCGGTGATGCTGCCGGACGGCGTCCCCGGCATGATCGTCTCCCGCTACCAGGAGCTGCGCGACTTCCTCGCCGACCCCGAAGTGGCCAAGAACGCCCGGCACTTCGCCGCCCTCCAGGAGGGCCGTATCCCGGCGCAGTGGCAGCTCAACGCCTTCGCCCTGGTCAACGGGATGACGACGGCCGACGGCGACGACCACCGGCGGCTGCGCGGGCTGGCCACCAAGGCGTTCACGCCACGCCGGGTGGCCTCCCTGCGCCCTTGGATCGAGCGGCTGGCCGGCGACCTGGCGGCCGAACTGCCCGGCCGGGCCGGCCCGGACGGCGTCGTGGACCTGCGCGCGCACTTCGCCTATCCGCTGCCGATGGGCGTGATCAGCGAACTGCTCGGGGTGAACCCGGCCTACCGCGACCGCCTGCACGACCTCACCCACCTCCTGGTCAGCACCTCCAGTTCGGCCGCCGACGCGACGGCCGCGCTGCGCGCGATCCACGACGTGCTCGCCCAGGTCGTCGCCGAGCGGCGAGCCCGCCCCGGCGACGACCTGACCAGCGCGCTGATCGCGGCCCGCGACGCGGACCGGGAGGACGGCGCCGAGCGGCTGAGCGACGAGGAGGCGACCGGCACCCTGCTGCTGATGATCGTCGCCGGGCACGAGACCACGCTCAATCTCATCACCAACGCGGTGCGCGCCCTGTGTGACCACACCGGCCAACGCGACCTCGTCCTTTCGGGTGAAGCCTCCTGGGACGCGGTGATCGAGGAGACGCTGCGCTGGGACAGCCCGGTGGCGAACTTCCCGTTCCGCTACCCCACCACCGACCTCGACGTGGACGGCACCACGGTGCCGCGCGGGACACCCGTGCTCGCCGGGTACGCCGCCGCCGGACGCGACCCGCGCGAATACGGCCCCGACGCCGGCCGGTTCGACATCACCCGGCCGCCGGGCACCCGCCACCTCGCCTTCGGGCACGGCGCCCACTACTGCCTGGGCGCCCCGCTGGCCCGTCTTGAGGCCGTGGTCGCGCTGCGCACGCTGTACGGGGCGTATCCGCGGCTGTCGATGGCCGTGCCGGCGGCCGAACTGCCGCCGCTGCCGAGCTTCATCAGCAACAG
>NZ_JACEGK010000546.1:0-5207 GCF_056859195.1 Streptomyces sp. NH27 | reverse complement strand
GGGCCTCGTCCGCCGGACCAGACGTGTTGCTGGTGTGTGTCGGCCCCCCCGAGACGGGGGAGGGCGGGCAGAGCAGCGCGGGGAGCGGGAACGCCGGCGCGGACGCGGGCGCGGACGCGGTGCGCCGGGCGGCGATGACCGCCGCCCGGGTGGCCGACCGCCCGCGGGTGGCCTGCCTGCTGGCCGCGGCCCGCGACGGGGACCCTGCGACCGCCGAGATCGTGACCGAGAGCTGGGTGATGGGCGCCTACCGCTTCGACGCCTATCGGACCCGGCCCCTGACCCGGCCGCCGGCCGCCCGGGAGGTGATCATGTGGGGCTGCCCCCCAGGACCGGTCGAGACCGGCAGGGTGCTCGGCGAGACCGCCTGCGCCGCCCGCGACCTGCACACGTGCGGTTCGCGGCGAACACGATGACCACCAACGGCCATGAGACCGGCCGCACCGTGACGGTGGTGTCGGTCCGCAACGAGCCGGACGGGACCCGTGTCGGTGTCAGGTCGGGCGCGGTCGCCACCGCGGCCGAGGCGGCCGACCTGGTCCGGCAGGCCGACCGTGACGCGCTGGCCTGCACCCCGCTCGACGACGTGGCGCCGCTCGTCGAGGACGACGGTGATCACTTCGCGTACGAGGGGGCCGCGCCGTGCGGCGGTGAGGCGGCCGCTCCCGGGCCGGAGAGCCTGGCGGGCGTCACCCCCGCGCTCGCCGAAGCGTTCGCCCGGATGCGCCGGGACCGGCAGGAGCTGTCGGGTTTCGCCGAGCAGCGCAGCACCGAAACGCTGATCGCCACCTCGACCGGGCTGAGGCGCCGCTTCCGTCAACCCGCCGGGCGGTTGGAACTGACCGGACTCCGGCCGTCGGCGCGGCACTCGACCTGGTACGGCGCCCACGCCCCCGACCTGGCGCGGATCGACATCCCCGCCGCGGTCGACGCCGTATGGCGGACGGTGGTCCACAAGTGGACGACCGGGCGCGATGCCGCGATGTCTCGATGCCGGGGAGCCGGGTGCGGTCGACCTTGCCGTTGGGGTTGGGTGGCAGGTGATCGATGACTCTCAGTTGCGCGACCAGGCGAGGACCGCCTGGGGGAAGGACTTCAGCGTGCCGCGCTTCCACCGGGAGCTGATGGCCTTCGGTTCCCCGCCGGTGGGCCTGGTGGCGACGGCCATGGGCATCGCTCCTGCGACGGCACCGAAACGGCCGGGCCCGGGAAGCGGGCGGATGTGACGGCCGGTCAGGACCGGGCGACGTCGCCCACGGCCCCCATTCTCAACCTGCTGGAACTGTCGGTCATCTCCAACGGCGCACCGCTGACCCTGAGCGAACTGGCGGCGGCGGCCGACGCGCCGCTGTCCACCGTGTCCCGGCTGACGGCCCAGCTCGTCACCTGGGGATTCCTCTACGAGACTGCCTCGCACCGCTTCGTGCCCGGTCGGCGGCTGGCCGTCATGGCGTTCGCGGTCAGTGAGCACCTCTACAGCAACGACCGGCTCCAGCAAGCCACCCGGCTGCTCACCGGCATCACGGGTGAGAGCACGACGGCCGGACGCATCGTCGGGAACAGCATGTTCATCATCGCGCGCACCGAGTCCGAACAGCCGTTGCGCGCGGTGAACCGGGTCGGCGAACTCATCCCGCCGGACCGTTCCGCGCTCGGCAAGGCGATCATGTCCCGGCTGCCGCGCTCCCGGCAGCTCGCGCTGCTGCGCGGCGCGGACGTGGCGGACCCCGAGGGAACGCTGGAGAAGGTGCAGCCCGAACTGGACGAGGCGCGCCGGCTCGGCTACGCGGTGGACGAGGAGACCTACAGCGTGGGCCTGCGCTGCCGGGCCGCCGCTGTCACAGGTCCGGACGGCGTGGCGGTGGCCGGGTTGTCCATCAGCGGGCCCGCCGCGCGTTTCACCCACGACATCGCCGAGGCGTCGTTCCCGCCCTGCGCCGGGAGGCCGCGGCCATCGGCGACATGCGGTGACGCGGGCCGGGGACGGCGTTCCCCGGCCTGACGCACCACCACCATCACCATCACCGAGGAGACACATCACATGAGCGACACCGCAGTCACGTCCAGCGCCCCCGTCGTGCAGCCCGGCCGTACCGTCGAGACCGTTCCGGTCACCCGGATGGACAACGGACACGACCTCGCGCTGACCGTCCACCGGCTCACCGGGGCCCGACCCGGCCTCACCCTGGTCGCCTTCGGTGGCATCCATGGCGACGAGGCGATGGGCCCGGAGGAGGTACGCCGTCTCGTCTCCGCCATCGACCCCGCCGAGTTGTCGGGCACGATCGTCGCCGTGCCGGTGGCGAACCCGTACGCCTACCAGGCCATGTCGCGTTTCACCCCGCAGGACGGCCTCAACCTGAACCGCATCTTCCCCGGTGACCGCAACGGGTCGGTCACCGAGCAACTGGCGGCCGTGCTGGCCGAGATCGTCACCCTGCGCCCGACCCAGGGCGGTTCGATGATCTCCTACTTCAGCCCCGACCGGCTCGGCGAGGTCATCAAGGGCGGTACCGTCCTCGGCGAGGTCGTGGACCCGTACACTTCCGGACGCTGGAGCAGTTTTTGGCGCCCTTCGAGTCCAACATCCTGGTACTCAGCCGCGAGGGCTACACCCGCGCCGCACCGGGTGACTACGGTTTCATGGTCGGCAACGCCGCCACCACGACCACCGTGGACGAGTTGTTCGGCGCCTGAGCGCAGGGCGGGCACCGGGCAGAGTGAGGAGCGGCGTACACCGATGGACATCAGGCACGTGCAGGTAGTGGACCCCAAGGGCGAACGGGTGCTCCAGGACCGGAGGATCAGCTTGGACGGCGACCGGATCACGGCCGTCACGGCCGACACGTCCGACCCGCCGGCTCCGGGTGATCTCGACGGCACCGGGCTCTACGCGGTCCCCGGGTTCATCGACTGCCACGTACACGTCACCTCGGTGACCGCCGACGAGTGGGCCGATACCGGGATGGCAGCCAGCTATGTCACCGCGCACGCGCTGCGGGAACTGCGCGCGATGCTGGGACGGGGTTTCACCACGGTCCGGGACGCCGGTGGTGCGGACGCCGGGCTCGCCGACGCCCTCGACGAAGGGCTCGCGTCCGGCCCCCGGCTGTACGTGTGCGGCCGGGCGCTGTCCCAGACCGGGGGGCACGGCGACCTGCGCCCTCGCGGCCGCCATCACGCCGACGACCACCCGGCCGTGCCCGGTATCGGCCGGGTCGTCGATGGCGCCGACGCGCTGCGCACCGCGGTACGCGAAGGGGTGAGGGCCGGGGCGTCGTTCGTCAAACTGATGCTCTCCGGCGGGATCTCCAGCCCCACCGACCGGATCGACACCCCGCAGTACAGCGAGGACGAGATCCGCGCCGCGGTCGACGAGGCGCAACGGGCGGGTGTGTACTGCGCCGGACACGCCTACACGCCGCAAGCGGTGGCACGCGCGCTACGGCTGGGCGTACGCACCATCGAACACGGCAATCTGATCGGGCCGTCCGAGGCCCGGCTGTTCGTCGAGCACGACGCCTACTACGTGCCCACGCTGGTGACGTACACGGTGCTGGCGGACGAGGGACCGCGGCACGGGCTCCCGCCGGTGAGCGTCGCCAAGGTCGCGGCGGTCCGCGACAGCGGACTCACCGCGCTGGGCCACGCCCACACGGCGGGCGCCGCGATCGCCTTCGGCACCGACCTGCTCGGCCGGATGCACATCCACCAGTCCGCGGAGTTCGCGTTGCGGGCTCGGGTGCAGCCGGGCTGGGCGGTGCTGCGCAGCGCCACCACCACCGGGGCGCGGCTGCTGGGCGCGGACGGCGAGTTGGGCGTACTGGCCGCCGGTGCCCGCGCCGACATCGTTCTGACCCGTCACAACCCCGGTACCCACATCGAACTGCTGGCGGACCCGGACGCCGAAGTCGTCGCCGTCATCTCCCGGGGCCGCCTCGCGATACGCCGCTAGGGCCGCGACCGGCTCCGCGCCGACCGCATCGAGCTGTTCTTCCTGCACGCCCCCGACCCGGTGGTGCCGTTGGCGGACTCCCTGACCGCGCTGCTCCGGCTGCTCTCGGAGGGCGTGGTCGCCACGGTGGGGGTCTCCAACGTCACCGTCGCCGAACTCGACCTGGCCCACGAGGCGCTGGGTGACGCGCTCGTCGCCGTGCAGAACGAGTTCTCGCCCAGCGCCGGACAGCATCGCGCGGTGCTGCGCCGCGCCGAGGAACTCGGCCTCGCGTTCACCGCCTGGCGCCCGCTGGGCACCGTCGGCGTACAGGACGACGACCTGACGGCGGTGTTCACCGAGGTCGGCCGCGCCCACCGGGCCAGCCCCCAGCAAGCCGCACTGGCCTGGCTGTTGTCCACAAGCCCGGTACTCATCCCGATCCCGGGCACTCGCCGGCCGGAGACGATCCGTGACTCCGCACGCGCCGCCACGCAGCGCCTGGACGACGCCGACCTCAGACGCCTGGACGCGGCCTGCGATCCGGGTGGCCCCGCCGCGGTGGGTGCCGGACGCTGACAGCAGGCGCGCGGGTCGCTGTAGGAGGCGGCCGACGAAGCGGAGAAGAAGTGGCGTGAACGGACCATCGCCGCGGTGAGTACCTCGGTCGGCCGCACCATCCTCAGCGGTGGGTCCTTGTGGATCGTCGGCGGCGCCGTCGGACGCGGACCGTACGCACGCCGCGGGGGCCGCACCGACTGCGGTGCGACCCCCGCCACCAGCCGTGATCACTCGATGGTGCAGCCCGCACACAGCGTCGTGTCGCAGCAGCTGAACGTGCCTTCCCAGCTGCCGCCGATCATTCCGCCGTGCATCACGTCGGCGATGTCGATCGAGCGGACGGGGCTGGAGTCGGGTGTCCCGGCCGGGGTGTATTCCTTCCAGGAGCGTACGACGGCGTTGTCCAAGTCCATGAGTCGACCCTTTCCGAGGTGAGTACCGCCGCCGGGGCCGCACCCTTGCGGCGCGACCCCGCCGGCAGTGGGGATCAGTGGATGGAGCAGTCGGAGCACAGCGTCGTGTCGCAGCAGCTGTACGACCACTGCCAGCTCTGGGCGATCATCCCGCCCTGCGCGACGTCGGCGATGTCGATCGAGCGGACGGGGCTGGAGTCGGGCGCCCCGGCCGGGGTGTATTCCTTCCAGGAGCGCACGACGGCGTTGTCCAAGTCCATGAGTTGACCCTTTCTGTCGCTTCTCTCGTGGTGCGGGGA
>NZ_JACEGK010000545.1:0-5247 GCF_056859195.1 Streptomyces sp. NH27 | reverse complement strand
GCCCCTACTGCCCGGCCCACCCCGACCCGGCCGTAGCCGCCGGCCCCGCTCCGGCGTCAAGACGCCGTCAAGGCCGCAGGTGAGCGCGTCAGGAAGGCGCTAACGGGGACCTCCCGGCAGGCCCGGGCGGGATTCAGTAAGGAAGCCGACCGGCGGACCGGTCGGCATCGCCCACCGGCCGGCGCACGGCTCGTGGGTGGTCCCGTCCCCTTCGAACGACTGCCCGGGGTGCTTTCGCATGCCAGACCTCCTGTTCATCCTCCTCACCGTCGTGGTGTTCGCCGTCATCGGCCTCGTGGCCAAGGGGGTGGAACGGCTGTGAGCGCGGAGAACATCGTCGGACTCGTCGTCGCCGTGGCCCTGGTCGGTTACCTGGTGCTGGCCCTGATCCACCCGGAGAAGTTCTAGTGAACGACACCCTCGCGGGCTGGCTGCAGATACTCGCGCTGCTCGCCGTACTCGCCCTGTCCTACCGGCCGTTGGGCGACTACATGGCCCACGTGCTGACCTCCGCCCGGCATCTGCGGGTGGAGCGGCTGATCTACCGCGCCGGCGGGGTCGACGGCGACGCCGACCAGCGCTGGCCGGTCTACCTGCGCAGCGTGCTGGCGTTCTCCGCGGTGTCCGTGCTGTTCCTGTACGGGTTGCAGCGGCTGCAGAACCACCTGCTGCTGGCGATCGGCATGAAGGCGGTGACGCCGGGCGTGGCCTTCAACACCGCGGCCTCCTTCGTCACCAACACCAACTGGCAGTCGTACTCGGGCGAGACCACGATGGGCCACCTGGTGCAGATGGCCGGGCTCGCGGTGCAGAACTTCGTGTCGGCCGCGGTGGGCATCGCGGTCGTCGCGGCCCTGATCCGCGGCTTCACCCGCAAGCGCACCGACCGGGTCGGCAACTTCTGGGTGGACCTGACCCGGATCGTGCTGCGGGTGCTGCTGCCGATGGCGTTCGTCTTCGCGATCGTGCTCGTCGCGGGCGGCGCGGTGCAGAACTTCCACGGCGTGCAGTCGATCTCCACGCTCGTCGGCGACCACCAGAGCATCACCGGCGGACCGGTCGCCTCGCAGGAGGTGATCAAGGAACTCGGCACCAACGGCGGCGGCTTCTACAACGCCAACTCCTCGCACCCGTTCGAGAACCCCAACGCGTTCACCAACATCGTCGAGATCTACCTGCTGCTGGTGATCGCGGTCAGCCTGCCGCGCACCTTCGGGAAGATGGTCGGCGACAAGCGCCAGGGCTACGCGATCCTCGCGGTGATGGCGCTGATCTGGGCCGCGTCGGTGACCGTGATCACCGTCAACGAGCTGCACAGCGTGCACAGCGCGGCCGGCCACGCGGCCGGCGGGATGATGGAGGGCAAGGAGCAGCGGATCGGCGTGTGGGGGTCGGCGCTGTTCGCCACGTCCACCACGCTCACCTCGACCGGCGCGGTCAACTCCTTCCACGACTCGTACTCGCCGCTCGGCGGCGGCATGACGATCTTCAACATGATGCTGGGCGAGATCGCGCCCGGCGGCACCGGCTCCGGCCTGTACGGCATCCTCGTCCTGTCGATCATCGCGGTGTTCGTGGCCGGGCTGATGGTCGGCCGCACCCCGGAGTACCTGGGCAAGAAGCTCGGCGGCCGGGAGATGAAGTTCGCGTCGCTGTACATCCTCACCACCCCCGCGGTGGTGCTGGTCGGCTCGGGGCTGGCGATGGCGCTGCCCGGCGAGCGGGCCGGGATGCTCAACTCCGGTGCGCACGGCTTCTCCGAGGTGCTGTACGCCTTCACCTCCGCCGCCAACAACAACGGCTCGGCGTTCGCCGGTCTTTCGGTCAACACCAACTGGTACAACACCGCGCTCGGGCTGGCGATGCTCGTCGGCCGGTTCCTGCCGATGGTGTTCGTGCTCGCACTGGCCGGCTCGCTCGGCAAGCAGCAGCCGGTGCCCGCGACCGCGGGCACCCTGCCCACCCACCGGCCGCAGTTCGTCGGCCTGCTCACCGCGGTGATCGTCATCGTGGTCGGGCTCACCTACTTCCCGGCGCTCGCGCTGGGCCCGCTCGCGGAAGGTCTGCACTGATGTCGTCCCTGACCACTCTGGAACCCCCCGCGTCGCCGGGGCCGGCGCCCCAACGCCAGGAGCAGCACCGGGTTTCCGGCGGCATGCTCGACCCCAAGCAGCTGCTGACCTCGCTGCCGGACGCGTGCCGGAAGCTCGACCCCCGGGTGATGGTCAAGAACCCGGTGATGTTCGTGGTCGAGGTCGGCTCGGTGCTGACCACGCTGGTGGCGATCAAGGACCCGAGCGTCTTCGCCTGGGTGATCACCGCGTGGCTGTGGCTGACCGTGGTCTTCGCCAACCTCTCCGAGGCGGTCGCCGAAGGGCGCGGCAAGGCGCAGGCCGAGACGCTGCGCCGGACCAAGACCGCCACCGTCGCCCGCCGGCTGGCCTCCTTCCGGCCCGGCGCGCCGGGACCGGAGGAGGAAGTGGCCGCCGCCTCGCTGCGGCTGGGCGACCACGTGGTGGTCGAGGCCGGGCAGACCATACCCGGTGACGGCGACGTCGTGGAGGGCGTCGCGTCGGTCGACGAGTCCGCGATCACCGGTGAGTCCGCGCCGGTGATCCGCGAGTCCGGCGGCGACCGCTGCGCGGTGACCGGCGGCACCTCGGTGCTCTCCGACCGGATCGTCGTGAAGATCACCTCCAAGCCCGGCGAGACGTTCATCGACCGGATGATCGCGCTGGTGGAGGGCGCGGCCCGGCAGCGTACGCCGAACGAGATCGCGCTCAACATCCTGCTGGCGTCGCTGACCATCGTCTTCCTGCTCGCCGTGGTGACGCTCCAGCCGTTCGCGATCTACGCGGGCGCCGAGCAGTCCCTGGTGATCCTGGTGTCGCTGGTGGTGGCGCTGATCCCGACCACGATCGGGGCGCTGCTGTCGGCGATCGGCATCGCCGGCATGGACCGGCTGGTGCAGCGCAACGTGCTGGCGATGTCCGGGCGCGCGGTCGAGGCCGCGGGCGACGTGACCACGCTGCTGCTGGACAAGACCGGCACCATCACGCTCGGCAACCGGCAGGCCGCGGAGTTCCTGCCCGTGGCCGGCACCACCGTCGAGGAACTGGCCGACGCGGCCCAACTGTCGTCGCTGGCCGACGAGACCCCCGAGGGCCGCTCGATCGTGGTGCTCGCCAAGGAGCGCTACGGCCTGCGGGCGCGCGCCGAAGGACGGCTGCCGCGGGCGGAGTTCGTGCCGTTCACCGCGCAGACCCGGATGAGCGGGGTGGACCTGGCCGAGGACGGCGGCCGGCGCAGCCTGCGCAAGGGCGCCGCGAGCTCGGTGATGCAGTGGATACGGGACAACGGCGGCCGGCCCGCCGAGGACGTCGGCCCGCTGGTCGACGCGATCGCGGGCGGCGGCGGCACCCCGCTGGTCGTGGGCGAGGTCGTCCGCCGGGACGGGGCGGTCACCGCGTCGGTGCTCGGCGTGATCAACCTCAAGGACGTCGTCAAGGCCGGCATGCGCGAACGCTTCGACGAGCTGCGCCGGATGGGCATCCGCACCGTGATGATCACCGGCGACAACCCGCTCACCGCCAAGGCCATCGCCGACGAGGCCGGCGTCGACGACTTCCTCGCCGAAGCCACCCCCGAGGACAAGATGGCGCTGATCAAACGGGAGCAGGCCGGCGGAAAGCTCGTCGCCATGACCGGCGACGGCACCAACGACGCACCCGCCCTCGCCCAGGCCGACGTCGGCGTCGCCATGAACACCGGCACCTCCGCCGCCAAGGAGGCCGGGAACATGGTCGACCTGGACTCCAACCCCACCAAGCTCATCGAGATCGTCGAGATCGGCAAGCAACTACTCATCACCCGGGGCGCGTTGACGACCTTCTCGATCGCCAACGACGTGGCGAAGTACTTCGCGATCATCCCCGCGATGTTCGCCGGGGTCTATCCGGGCCTGCGCCACCTCAACGTCATGGACCTGCACAGCCCGACCTCGGCGATCACCTCGGCGATCATCTTCAACGCGCTGATCATCGTGGCCCTGATCCCGCTGGCGCTGCGCGGGGTGCGCTACAAGCCGTCGTCGGCCTCGGCGCTGCTGAGCCGCAACATCTGGGTGTACGGCCTGGGCGGGCTGGTCCTGCCGTTCGTCGGCATCAAACTCATCGACCTCGTCGTGCAGTTCGTCCCCGGACTGAACTGAGAAAGGGAAGTCATCATGCGTATCGTGCGCAGTCATCTGGCGGCCCTGCGGATGCTCCTGGTCTTCACCGTGCTCTGCGGGCTGGCGTATCCGCTGCTGGTCACCGGCGTCGCCCAGGCGGCGTTCCCCGGCCGGGCCAACGGCTCGCAGGTGAAGCTGGACGGCAAGGTCGTCGGCTCCAGCCTGATCGGGCAGAACTTCGACCTGCCCAAGAAGCACCCGAACGACCCCGACGAGGTGGCGAAGCCGGACCCGAAGTGGTTCCAGCCGCGGCCGTCGTCCGGCGGCTACGACCCGCTGGCCTCCGGCGCGTCCAACCTCGGCCCGAACGACCCCGACCTGGTCAAGGCGATCAAGGAGCGCCGGGCCGCGATCGCCGCGTTCGACGGGGTGGACCCGAAGGACGTACCGGCCGACGCGGTCACCGCCTCCGGCTCCGGCCTGGACGCCGACATCTCGAAGGCGTACGCCGCCGAGCAGGTCGACAGGGTCGCGCGCGCCCGCGGCCTGAGCACCGCCAAGGTGCGCGACCTGGTGGCGGCGAGCACCCACGGCCGGCCGCTGGGCTTCCTCGGCACGCCGTACGTCGACGTGGTCACCCTCAACCTGGCGCTCGCGAAGCTGGGTTGACCATGACGCGCATCCTCGTCGTCGATGACGAACCGCAGATCGTCCGGGCCCTGGTGATCAACCTGCGGGCACGCCGCTACGAGGTGGACGCCGCCTACGACGGCACCACCGCGCTGCGGATGGCCGCCGACCGGCACCCGGACGTGGTGCTGCTCGACCTCGGCCTGCCCGACATGGACGGCGTGGACGTGATCGCCGGGATACGGGGCTGGACCCGGGTGCCGATCATCGTGCTGTCGGCCCGGCACAGCTCCGACGAGAAGGTGGAGGCGCTGGACGCGGGCGCGGACGACTACGTCACCAAGCCGTTCGCGATGGACGAGTTGCTGGCCCGGCTGCGGGCGGCCGAGCGGCGCCGCTCCGACCAGGAGCAGGAGCCGGCGGCCGCCCGCCTGGAGACGGCGGCC
>NZ_JACEGK010000544.1:0-5258 GCF_056859195.1 Streptomyces sp. NH27 | reverse complement strand
CCGCACGGCTGGTGGAAGGGGCGCCCTGGCGCGGCGGGGAGTTGACACCAGGGCGCGTCCGGATCAGGTTCCGTAGACCTGGAACTCCCAGAGGGAGTACCCGTACTGCGTGGCCCGCTGCGTGCCGTACAGGCGCACGTAGCGGCCCGATCCGGTCACCGGCAGCGTCTGCTCGCCGCCGGTCCCGCTGGTGGTGGAGTAGACCGAGGTCCAGTTCTGGCCGTCGGGCGAGGTCTGGATCTGGAACGCGGTCCCGTACCCGGCCTCCCAGTCGAGCTTCACCTGGTTGATGGTGTGCGTGGCGCCGAGGTCGACCTGGAGCCACTGCGGGTCGGAGAAGCCGCTCGACCAGCGGGTGGAGATGTCGCCGTCGGTCGCGTTGGACGCCGGGAAGTCCGCGCTCTCGTTCGAGGAGGACGTGGTCGGCTTGCCCTGCGCGATGTTCGGGCCGAGGTCGCCGGCGGCCGGCTTGTTGTAGACGGCCACGTAGTCGATGTTCATCTGGCCGCCGGACGCGGTCGCGGCGGTCGGGCCGCCGCCGAAGGCACCGGGGAAGGCGCCGCCGATCGCCAGGTCGAAGATCACGTAGTAGCTGTGGTCGACGGCGTTGGCCCACGTGGTGGCGTCCACCTGGCTGGAGTTGATGGTGAAGTACTCGGCGCCGTCGAGGTAGTAGCGGATCTGCTCGGGCGACGTCGAGCGGTCGATCTCCACCGCGTAGGTGTGGTAACCGGTCTGGCAGCCCGCGCAGGCGCGCTCACCGGAACCGATGCCGGTCGACTCGTTGCACGGTCCGCCGGGGCTGACCCCGCAGTGCAGCGTGCCGAACACCGAACTGCGGGCGTTGATGTCCTCCATGATGTCGACCTCGCCGGAGCCCGGCCAGCCGACACCGACCCGCAGCGGCGAACCCAGCATCCAGAACGCCGGCCAGTAGCCCGCGCCGCTGGTGGTGTCGAGGTTCGGCTGCTGGATCGACGCCTGGACGCGCACCACGCCGCCCGGCCGCGCGCCGAACCCGTCCGCCTGCGTCTCCACCCGGCCGGACGTCCAGCCGGAGTTGGGGTCGGTGCCGTCGTGCAGCGCCTTCAGCACCAGGTGGCCGTTGCCGTCCTGGTAGACGTTGGCGGTGCTGTCGGTCATGGTCTCGATCTCGCCGGTACTCCAAGTCGTCGCCGTGCCCGGCGAGTTCCAGCACCGGTGCCCGCCAGCGCATCCGCGGGTGGAGGCCGCCCAGCACGGACTCGACTCCTCCGTCGAGGAGTTGGCGGCTGCGTACGGCGCGGTCGGCAGCGAGCGCGGCGGCCAGACCGTCGCGGTACGGGGCGACCGCCACGCGATGGTACGCGCGTACGGCCGCGGCAAGGCGGGCGGTCGCGTGCGGACGGGCCTCGGCGAGGTCGCGGGCGGTACGGGGCGGCAGGTCGCGGTGGCGCGCGACGTAGTCGATGTCCGCCCGCAACGACTGCCGGGGCGTCGCCCGTAGGCGCGCCAACTCCTCTTCCAGGGTGCGCAGTCCGGTGTGCGGTCGCAGGAAGCGGGGCACGGGGTGGGGCGGCGCGGTCGGCGCCAGCGCGGTGAACGGGTCGTACGCGCCCCCTTCGGCCGACGCGCGCAGCCCGGCCCCTACGGTGCGGCGCCACAGTTCGAGGCCGGGCGAGGCCGGTCCGTGGCCGAGCCGGAAGACGCTGAAGCTGGTCATCGCGAGCGGGCTCGGCGCGGCTGCCAGCCGGGTACGGGCCAGGTCGTCCAGCGTGAAGTGGATGCGCACCGTACCCGCCTCTCCGCCCGACGCACCCGCGTCGTTTCGGGCAGGACCGAAACGTCTTTCCGTACGTCCTTTGTACACGGCACGGTGGTCGCACGGGGCGCTTCCGTTCGCCGGGGTCTACGGGGGGGCGAACGGACGTGCCGCGGAAGGGATTTGGCGACGACGACGGCCGACGACGGCAGCGGACGGCAGCGGACGGCAGCGGACGACGGCACGGGAAGAGGGCGGCGCGATGGGCATCGAAGTGCGTGTGGGAGTACGCGGCGGGCGGCGGATCGGGGCCGCCGTCATGGTCACGGGCGCGGTCGCCGCGCTGCTCTGCGTACCCGCGAGTGCGAGTGCGAGCTCGAGCCCGAGTGCGGACGTGGTCCGGGCCCCGGTCCAGGCCGCCGCCCCTTCCCTGACGCCGCCGCCCGGCCTGCACGGCCCGGTCGTCACGCACCCGGTGCAGGCGCCGGTCGACTACGCGGCGGGCGAGGTCTGCGCCTTCCCCTCGCACTCGGACTTCCCGGTCGCCGACCTGACGCTGAAGACCTGGACCGACGACGCGGGCAACCCGGTGTTCGGGATCGAGAGCGGCCCGCTGCTGATGCGGACCACCAACCTCGCCACCGGGCGCTCCGTCGTCAGCGACATCTCCGGCACCGGTGTGATCACCTACCCGGCGCCAGGCGTCAGCGTGCTCAGCGGCAACGACTGGTCCGCCGGCTTCCACACCGGCGACCACCCGCACAACAAGTGGATCGTCGCCCACGGCTACATGTCCGTGCGGCTCGCCACCGTCGACGGCAGGACCACCCACACCCTCCTCGCCCTGCGCGGCCCGGCGGACGACCTCTGCAAGACCCTCTCCTGACCCCTGCGGCGCCTGCGGGGTGGGGCGGCGCCATCAGGGGCGCCGGGGGTGCCCCGGTTTCGTCAGGGGCACCCCCACCCGGGCGAGGTTGCGGGAAGAAGACCGCGTGACCGGCCCGGTACCGGCCGGTGGTGGAGCGGCGCCGCTCACCGCGGCACCGGCTCCTGTCCGGTCGGTTCCCGCACCACCGGCTCCCGCATCACCGCGCTCCCCAGCGACATCGCGCCGACGAACCGCGGCGCGCCCTCCTCGTAGAACACGTCCAGCTCGGTGAGGGTGAAGCCCGCGCCGGTCAGCAGGTCCGGGATCGGGCGGGTGAGCCGGCAGCCGCCGGCCAGCCGGCGCTGGATCGGTTCGAGCCGCCGCTGCCAGCGCCGTATGTTCTCGTCGGGCGCGAGGCCGTGTTCCACGAACCGCAGGGTGCCGCCCGGCCGCAGCACGCGCCGTACCTCCCGCAGGGCCGTGTCCGGGTCGGGGATCGTGCACAGCGTCCAGGTGGAGACGGCCGTGTCGAAGGTCGCGTCGGCAAACGGCAGCGTCTGCCCGTCCAGGCCCGAGCGCAGCACCGGTACGGACGAGGCCCGCACTCGGCCGTCGGCCAGCCGCCAACCGGCGTCGGAGGGCTCCACGGCGTCCACCCGTGTCACGCCGGCCGGGTAGAAGGGCACGTTGCGCCCCGAGCCGAAGCCGATCTCCACCACCGCGCCGGTGAGTTGCGCGCAGACCCGGCGACGCAGCACCGCCGCCTGCCGCGATCCGCAGGCCATGTCGACCAGCCGCGGCACGACCCGCTCCGAGTAGACGCTCATGCCCGCCGCCCCCTTGTGACGCTCCTCCCGCCAGTCTCGCACCGCGGCGGCGCGGCCGGACCCCGGCGACGCCGTGTTCGTGCGTCGCTCCTCCCGCCGCGCTCCCGGCTCCCTGTCCTTCGCGCGCTCATCCGGCCCGGCCGGGGTTTCCCCGGCTACCCCGCCGCCGAGGTCGGCCGGTCCTGGCGTCGGGGCCGGGGTCAGGGTCGGGTCGGCGTCAGAGCACGACCACCGAGCGGAGCACATCGCCGTCCCGCATACGGGCGAACGCCTGCTCCACGTCGGGAAGTTCGATGGTCTCGGTGACGAACGCGTCGAGGTCGAGGCGGCCTTGGAGATAGAGGTCGATCAGCATCGGGAAGTCGCGCGAGGGCAGGCAGTCGCCGTACCAGGAGGACTTCAGGGCGCCACCGCGGCCGAAGACGTCCAGCAGGGGCAGTTCGAGCTTCATCTCCGGGGTGGGCACGCCGACCAGGACCACGGTCCCGGCCAGGTCCCGTGCGTAGAAGGCTTGCTGGTAGGTCTCGGGGCGGCCGACCGCCTCGATCACCACGTCGGCGCCGAACCCGCCGGTCAGCTCGCGGATCGCCTCGACCGGTTCGCTGGTAAGGGAGTTGACGGTGTGGGTGGCGCCCAGACGGTGCGCGGTGGCGAGCTTGCGGTCGTCGACGTCCACCGCGATGATCCGCGCGGCGCCCGCCAGCCGGGCGCCGACCACCGCGGCGTTGCCGACCCCGCCGCAGCCGATCACCGCGACCGAGTCGCCCCGGCCCACGTTGCCGGTGTTCAGGGCCGCGCCGAGCCCGGCCATCACCCCGCAACCGAGCAGTCCCGCGGCCGCGGGCGAGGCCGCCGGGTCGACCTTCGTGCACTGCCCCGCGGCCACCAGCGTCTTGTCGGCGAACGCGCCGATGCCCAGCGCGGGCGACAGTTCGGTGCCGTCGAGCAGCGTCATCTTCTGCCGGGCGTTGTGCGTGTCGAAGCAGTACCAGGGCCGACCGCGCCGGCACGCCCGGCAATTCCCGCACACCGCACGCCAGTTGAGCACCACGAAGTCTCCGGGCTCGACCTCGGTCACGCCGGCGCCGACCGACTCGACCACACCGGCCGCCTCATGGCCGAGCAGATACGGGAAGTCCTCCCCGATGCCGCCCTCCCGGTAGTGCAGGTCGGTGTGGCAGACCCCGCACGCCTGCACCGCGACCACGGCCTCGCCCGGCCCGGGGTCCGGTACGACGATCGTCTCGACCCCCACCGGGCCGCCCTTGCTCCGCGCCACCACACCCCGCACCTGCTGCACCACGGCATCCACCTCTCTGACGTCTGGGAGGACCTCGTATTCTCCCGGGATGCGGGGTGCCGTGCGACAAGCCACGCAGCGCCCGCGCCCGGCGGAGACGGGAACGGCGACCGTGCGACCCCGCCCCGTACCGTGCCGGCTCCGGGTAGCTACTCCAGGTAGCTAGCCGGCGGTGGTGCTGTGCAGCGGGAACCCGAGCGCCTGCATCGCCCGCTCCACCTCACCCGCGTTGAAGTCGCGGCGGTCCTGGCGGGTGAGGGCCGCGCCGACCTGCATCACCGGGTAACGGACCCCGCCGATGTCCACGGAGCTGCCGGTGACGGGCTCGGGAGTGATTCCGCTCATCACCTGCTCCACCTCGGACGGGTGGAAGTAGAAGTGGTGGCGGGCGATGGTGACGCGCATCATGCCTCGACAGGGGTGAGGGGACAGGGCCGAAAACTCCACACTCTCATGTTTCCGGCAGGGGGCATACCTGCTGTTCGACGGCCTTGAACGGCCCCGGACGACGCCGTGGAAGGC
>NZ_JACEGK010000543.1:0-5259 GCF_056859195.1 Streptomyces sp. NH27 | reverse complement strand
GCCCCCTGCGCGGCCCCTGGCTCACCTCCGTCCTCGGCGTGGTCCTGCTCGTCGGCATCCCCGTGCTGTTCGTCACCGGCCTGCTGTCGTACGCCGCGTACAATCCGAACCTGTCGCCGGTCAACGACAAGACCCCGGACAAGGGCCTGTTGGGCCTCTACCTCTTCTCGTGGCCGACCCACCCGTACTGGCTCTACCGCGCCGACCAGGGCGTGCACGTCACCCTCGGGATCGTGCTGGTGCCGGTGCTGCTGGCGAAGCTGTGGTCGGTGGTGCCGAAGCTCTTCACGCTGCCGCCGGTCCGCTCGCCCGCGCACGCGCTGGACCGGCTGTCGCTGCTCCTGCTGGTGGGCGGCGGGATCTTCGAGTTCGTCACCGGCGTGCTGAACGTGCAGTTGGACTACCTCTTCCCCGGGTCGTTCTACCCGCTGCACTTCTACGGCGCGTGGGTGTTCTGCGGCGCGGTGGCCGCGCATGTCGCGCTGCGGCTGCCGAGGACCGTACGGGCCCTGCGCAGCCGGGACTTCAGGGCCGAGTTGCGCACGCCGACCTCCCGTACGGTGCCGGAGGCCGCCGACGACTCCGGCCTGGTCTCCACGCATCCGGCGGCGCCGACGATGTCGCGGCGCGGGGCGCTGGGCATGGTCGGGCTCGGCTCGGTGGCGCTGTTCGCGGTCACCGCGGGGCAGAGCATCGGCGGGCCGCTGCGCGAGACCGCGCTGCTGGCGCCGCACGGCCGCGACCCCGGCACGGGCCCGAACGGCTTCCCGATCAACAAGACCGCGGCGCTGGCGCACATCCGGCCGCAGGACGTGGGCGAGGACTGGCGGCTCGTGGTGCAGGGCGACGGCAACGGTCGCCGCGTGTCACTGACCCTCGACGAGCTGCGGGCGATGGCCCGGCACGGCTCGGCGCTGCCGATCGCCTGCGTCGAGGGCTGGTCGACGTCGGACCAGCACTGGGAGGGGGTGCGGCTGGCCGACCTCGCGGCACTGGTCGGCCATCACGCCGACCCGCCAGGGGTGTTCGTGGAGTCCGCGCAGCTGTCCGGGTCCTTCCGGGCGGTCGCGCTGCGCGCCAACCAGGTCCGCGACCCGCGCTCGCTGCTGGCGCTGCGGGTCAACGGCGCGGAGCTGTCCCACGACCACGGCTACCCGGCCCGGATCATCGTGCCGGCCGCGCCCGGGGTCATGAACACCAAGTGGGTACGCCAACTCACCTTCGGCGCGACGACGTTCGGAGCGCGGACTTGAACAGCCTTACGCCGCACCGTTGTACGCCAACTCCGCCCCGCCGCACGCTTGTCGGCCGGTTCCGGGCGCAGTACGGCGCCTCCCCTGCGCACCTGCTGATCCTCCTCGCGTCCTTCGCGGTGTGCGGGTACGCCGCCGCGCGGCTGCTGGAGCGCGACTGGTTCGACGTGGCGAAGTGGGTGGTGGGCGCGGCGCTGTTGCACGACCTGGTGCTGCTGCCGGCATACGCGGTGGCGGACTGGGCGCTGCACAGGGCGCTGGGCGCGCGGCGCACCGGCACCCGGAACGCCGTAGTCGACCACGTCCGGGTGCCCGCCTTCCTGTCCCTGCTTCTCCTACTCGTGTACTGGCCTCTGATCAGCGGGGCCAGGACGCACTACGCTGCGGCGACCGCGCTGGACCCGGACGTCTTCCTCGGCCGCTGGGCGCTGATCACCGCCGCGCTCTTCGCGGCCTCCGGGGCGGCGTTCGCGCTGCGCCGGTGGCGGGCGACGTGGCGGCCCGGGCGAGGACCGGCGCGCGCGGACCCGTCCGGATGAGGACGCGGCAGCGGAAGCGGGGTTCTTACGGACCTGTGACGCCCCCGCGCGCAGCGGCCCGCGGGCGCGACGCGGACCCTAGGGTCGGCGCCATGCGCGTACTCGTCACCGGCGGCGCGGGCTTCATCGGCTCGCAGATCGTCGCCGCCCTCACCGCTCGAGGGCACGAACCGGTCGTCCTCGACGCCCTGTTGCCCTCCGCCCACCCGGTGCCTCCCGCACTGCCGCCGTTCTCCGCCGCGGAGTGGCTGCACGCCGACGTGCGGGACGGCGCGGCGGTCGCGGGCGCGTTGCGGGGCGTGGACGCGGTCTGCCACCAGGCGGCGATGGTCGGCCTCGGCAAGGACTTCGCGGACGCGCCCGCGTACACGGACTGCAACGACGTCGGCACGGCGGTGCTGCTCGCCGCGATGGCCGCGGCCGGGGTGCGCGACCTGGTGCTCGCCGGGTCGATGGTGGTCTACGGCGAGGGTCGTTACGACTGCGCCCGGCACGGCCGGGTCGCGCCGGGGCCGCGCGCCGCCGGGGAGTTGGCGGCGGGCTGCTTCGAACCGCCGTGCCCGAGCTGCGGCGCGCCGCTGGCCCCCGGACTGGTCGACGAGGACGCGCCGGCCGACCCGCGCAACGTCTACGCGACGACCAAGCTCGCCCAGGAGCACCTGGCCGCGTCCTGGGCCCGCGCCACCAACAGCCGTGCGGTCAGCCTGCGTTACCACAACGTCTACGGTCCCGGCATGCCGCGCGACACCCCGTACGCCGGGGTGGCGTCGTTCTTCCGTTCGTCGCTCGCGCGCGGGGAGGCGCCGCGGGTCTTCGAAGACGGCGGTCAGCGGCGCGACTTCGTGCACGTCAGCGATGTGGCGGCGGCCAACGCCCTTGCGCTGGAGGCTGTTTTGGGCCGCCCGCCGGGCACCTTCCGCGCCTACAACACCGGCAGCGGCACCCCGCACACCGTCGGCGAGATGGCCACCGCGCTGGCGGACGCGCACGGTGGCCCGGCGCCCGTGGTCACCGGCGAGTTCCGGCTCGGCGACGTCCGGCACATCACCGCGTCCTCGGCGCGGCTGCGCGAGGAGATCGGCTGGCGTCCGCAGGTCGAATTCCTCGCCGGGGTACGGGAGTTCGCACACTCCAGGCTACGCGGGCAGGCCGCCGAACGCCCGCCGGCGGAGCGGGCCGGCGTGCGATGACGACGCTGCTGGTGATCGCCAAGGAGCCGGTGCCGGGCCGGGTGAAGACACGTCTGACGCCTCCTCACACTCCTTGTGAGGCAGCTGAGTTGGCGCGGGCCGCGCTCGCGGACACGCTGGCGGCGGTGCTGCGCACGCCCGCGCGGCGCCGGGTGCTGGTGCTGGACGGTGCGCCCGGGCCGTGGCTGCCGCCGGGTTTCGAGGTGGCGCCGCAGGTGTCGGGCGGGCTGGACGAGCGGCTGGCGGCGGCGTTCGGGATGTGCCGGGGCCCGGCGGTGCTGGTGGGCATGGACACCCCGCAGGTCACGCCCGAGCTGTTGCGGCCCGCCGTGGGCCCGTTCGCCTGGCGGGAGTGCTCGGCGTGGTTCGGGCCCGCGGCCGACGGCGGGTTCTGGGCGCTGGGCCTGGCCGTCCCCGACCCGGCGCTGCTGCGCGGGGTGCCGATGTCGAAGCCGTGGACCGGGCGGGCCCAGCGCGACCGGCTGCTCGCGGCGGGCCTGACCGTAGGCGACCTGCCGGTGCTGCGCGACGTGGACACCGCGGCGGACGCGGCGGAGGTGGCCGCCCTCGCGCCGGGCACCCGCTTCGCGCGGACGCTGGCGGCGATGGGGCGGACCGGGTCGGCGAACGCGGTTGCGGGCGCGGTTGCGGTTGCGGTTGCGGGCGCGGGTACGAGCGCCGGCTCGGTTACGGGCGCGGGCGCGGATGCCGGCCCGCTCCCCGGCTCGGCAAGCGCTACGGCTCGAAGCGGTAGCCCATCCCCGGCTCGGTGATGAGGTGGCGCGGCCGGGCCGGGTCGGGTTCGAGCTTGCGGCGCAACTGCGCGAGGTAGACCCGCAGATAGTTGGTCTCGGAGCGGTAGGAAGGACCCCACACCTCCTGGAGCAGCTGCGTCTGGGTGACCAGCCGCCCGGGGTTGCGGACCAGGACCTCCAGCAGGTGCCACTCGGTGGGGGTGAGCCGTACGTCGGCGCCGCCGCTGCCGTGCACCTTCTTCGCGGCCAGGTCCACCGTGAAGGCGTCGGTGACGACCACGGCCTGGTCGTCGGCTCCCGTACTGCTGCCGGGTTCGGCGCGGCGGACCGCGGCGCGCAGCCGGGCCAGCAACTCGTCCATCCCGAACGGCTTGGTGACGTAGTCGTCGGCGCCCGCGTCCAGCGCCTGGACCTTCTCCTTGGAGGCGTGCCGGGCCGACAGGACGATGATCGGCACCCGGGTCCAGCCGCGCAGGCCGCGGATCACCTGGGCACCGTCCATGTCGGGCAGGCTCAGGTCGAGCAGCACCACGTCGGGGTTGTGGGCGGCGGCCAGCCGTAGCGCGCCCGCACCGTCGGGCGCGGCGTCCACGTCGTAGTGGCGGGCCCGCAGGTTGATCACCAGCGCTCGGACGAGCTGGGGTTCGTCGTCCACTACCAGGACCCGGGTCATCGTTCGGGCACTGCCTTTCGCAGATCGGGGTCGGGGATGGCGCCGGGGGCGGTGGGCAGCGTGAAGACCATGCTCAGGCCGCCCCCGGGGGTGTCCTCGGCGGTCAGGGTGCCGCCCATCGCCTCGGTGAAGCCGCGGGCCACGGCGAGGCCGAGCCCGACGCCCGTACCGGCCGGCGGCGCGTCGCCGTAGCGCTGGAACGGTTCGAACACCAGGTCCTTCGCCTCCTCCGGTACGCCGGGGCCGCGGTCGATCACGCGCACCTCGACCCGGGTGCCGTCCGGCAGCACCAGCGGGTCGGCCCTGATCACGACCGGGTGGCCCGGCGGGCTGTACTTGACGGCGTTCTCCACCACGTTGGCCACGGCCCGCTCCAGCAGCCCGGTGTCGGCGCGCACCAGCGGCAGCGCCTCCGGCACCTCCAGCCGTACGGCGTCGGCCGGCACCTCGGCGAGCGCGGCCGGTACCACCTCCTCCAGGGCGACATCGCGCAGCAGCGCGTTGACCGCGCCGGTGCGCAGCCGGCTCATGTCGAGCAGGTTGCCGATGAGGTGGTTGAGCCGGTCGGCGCCGGTCTCGATGCCGGCGAGCAGTTCCGCCTCGTCCTCGGCGCTCCAGTCCACCTCGTCGGAGCGCAGCGAGGTGACGGCCGCCTTGATGCCGGCGAGCGGGGTGCGCAGGTCGTGGGAGACCGCGGCGAGCAGCGCGGTGCGGATATGGTTCCCCTCCGCGAGACGGCGTGCCCGGGCGGCCTGCTCGGCCAGCCTCCGGCGCTCCAGCAGCGCGGCGGTCTGCGCGGCGTACGCGACCAGGACCCGGCGGTCCTGCGCGGGCAGCACCCGCCCGTTC
>NZ_JACEGK010000542.1:0-5278 GCF_056859195.1 Streptomyces sp. NH27 | reverse complement strand
CGGCCAGGACAGGTCGCGGTGGAAGATGTGGCCGCCCGGCAGCCCCACCTCCCGCTCCAGGTCGACCGGCGACTTCGCCTCCAGGCACGGCCGCCCGTCGGCGTCGGTGGCCAGGCAGTCCGCCAGCGGCTCGGCGAGCACCGCGTCGAGCTGGGCCAGCGTCGCCGCCAGCAACTCCCGCTTGGTGCCCTCCGGGTCGGCCGCGAAGAGCCGGGCGGGCGCGTGCAGCCCGAAGAGGGTGAGCGTGTGCGCGCCCGTCGCGGCCAGCTCGGGGGAGAGGATCGACGGGTCGGTCAGGGAGTGGCAGTAGATCTCCGACGGCGGCGCGTCCGGCACCCGCCCGGCGGCCGCCTGCTCGTACGCCCTCTGCAACTGGCCGTACCCCTCGGCGACATGGAAGGTGCCCGCGAACGCTTCGTCGGGGTTCACCGAACGGTCCCGCAGCCGCGGCAGGCGGCGCAGCAGCATGTTCACCTTGAGTTGCGCGCCCTCCGGCCGGGGTGGCCGCGCGGTGCCCAGCAGCCCGGCGAGCGTGTCCGGGGAGGCGTTGACCAGCACGTCGCGGGCCGCGACCGTACGGGTCCGGCCGCTCTCGCCGTCCTCGTACGTCACCTCCGCGACCTTGCCGTCCGTCGCGATCGCGGTCACCTCCGCGCCGGTCACGATCCGCGCGCCCGCCGAACGGGCGGCGGTCGCGAGCGCGTCCGTGAACGCGCCCATCCCGCCGATCGGCACGTCCCAGTCACCGGTGCCGCCGCCGATCACGTGGTAGAGGAAGCAGCGGTTCTGGCGCAGCGACGGGTCGTGGGCGTGGCTGAACGTGCCGATCAGCGCGTCGGTGAGGACCACGCCGCGCACCACGTCGTCGGTGAACGCCGCCTCCACGGTCTCGCCGAGCGGCCGTTCGAACAGCGCCTCCCACGCGGCCGGGTCGCCGACCCTGCGTTCCAGCTCCGCGCGGGTCGGCAGCGGTTCGGTCAGCGTCGGGAAGACCTGCCGTGCGACGTGCCCGGTCATCGCGTAGAAGCGCTGCCACGCGTCGAAGTCCCGCTCCGAGCCGGTCAGACGCGCGAACTGTTCCCGGGTGCGCGCGGTGTCCTCCGCGTCCACCAGCAACCCGGTGTCGCCGTGCGGGGTGTACGACGAGATGCGGCGGCGGCGCACCGCGAAGCGCAGGCCCAGCTCGTCGACGATTTTCCGTGGCAACAGGCTGACCAGGTACGAGTAGCGGGAGAGGCGGGCGTCCACCCCGGTGAACGCCCGCGTCGACACCGCGGCGCCGCCCGTTGCCGGGAGGCGCTCCAGCACCACTACGCTGCGGCCGGCCTTCGCGAGGTAGGCGGCCGCCACCAAGCCGTTGTGGCCGCCGCCTACGATCACCGCGTCGTGCCGGGCATCGCTCCAAACGTCCATCCCCGCACTTTACGGTGCCCCTGACCCGCCCGGCTGCCCCGTCCTGTCGGTTCCGGGACCACCTTCCGGTGGGTGGTTGCGCGGAAGGAGCCGCGGTGGTCCGGGCGCGCGGGGGCGTCGCGGTCGTTGCCCTGCGTGCCGGGCCCGGGGGCCCGGCACCGTTCAGTCCGTCGGCGGGCGCAGCTCCATCGTGCAGCACTTGACGCTGCCACCGGCCTTGTGGAACTCCGACATGTCGACCGGGACGGGCACGAAGCCGCGGCTGCGCAGCGGTTCGTGCAGTCCCTTGGCGGCGCGCGGCAGCAGGACGTTGCGGCCGTCGCCGACCGCGTTGAGCCCGAGGACCGCGGCGTCCTCCTCCGTGGCCAGGAGGGCGTCGGGGAAGAGGCGTCGAAGGACGGCACGGCTGCCCGGGGTGAACGCGCCCGGGTAGTACATGATCTCGTCGGCCGCGTCGTCGAGCACCGCCAGCGCGGTGTCGAGGTGGTAGTAGCGGGGGTCGGTGAGTTCGAGGCTGATCACCGGGCGGCGGAAGAACTCCCGCGCCTCGTCGTGCGCGAGCGGGCTGCTGCGGAAGCCCTGCCCGGCCAGCAGCCAGGAGGAGGTCACCGCGAAGTCGCCCTCGCCTTCGTTGACGTGGTCCGGCTCATGGATGTCGGGGTAGCCGTGGGCGCGGAACCAGGCCAGGTGCGCCGGGGCCTCGGCGGCCCGCTCCGGGTTGGCGAACCTCGCGCCCATCACCCGGCCGTCCACCACGGTCGCGCCGTTCGCGGCGAAGACCATGTCGGGCAGGCCGGGCAGCGCGTCGAGCACCTCCACGGTGTGGCCGAGCGCGCGGTAGCGGTCGCGCAGGTCCTCCCACTGGAACAGGGCGAGCGCCGCGTCCACCGGTTTCGTCGGGTCCATCCAGGGGTTGATGCTGTACGTCACTCGGTAGTGCGCCGGTGGGCACATCAGATACCGGCGGGGCGTCGCGATGCGCAATGGGGGCTCCTCGGGGGATGGGTGAGTGCCTGACTTGCACGAGCGCCCTCCCGCCGGACGGTCGGCCCGGGGGAGGACGCGTGGTCTTACGAGTGCATTGTGCGCTCATTTGGGTGCCCCTGACCCTCCGGGGTGCCCCGTTCTGTCGGTTGAGGGACCACCTCCCGGTCGGTGGTTGCGCGCGGGTGCCCCTCGAACTCGCCGCACGGGCAGTCCACTTCACGCCCGGCCGGGCAGTCCGGCATTGCGCGCGAACTGACATACCGCCGCTCCTCCTCACGTCCTACGTGGTGCAATCTGAAAAAGGGGACCCGCCCCGGCCACGGGCGACCAAACCGGTGAGCCCACCCCGCTCCACCGTGGGAAGACGGGGCCTTGCCAGGACTCGACGCGACCAGAGCGGGCGTTCAAGGGAGCCGAACCGGCTCTCCACACAGCGAACTTGGACCACGACGGCGCCGCAACGGGAAGTCCACGAATCAAGGACGGTACGGATCGCCCGCGATGACCATCCCGATCTCGACCCCGCACAGCACGGCGAGGCCGACCAGCACGACGATTCCGGCCCAGCCCATCAGCAGGACCAGACCCCACTTACGGATCACTGGGGCACCCCATAAGTGAGAACGCCCCACACCCGTTTGCCGAATGGCAAGCGACCAGCACCCCAGCTCTCGGTCAAGCGGTCCACGAGGGCCAGACCGCGCCCCCGTTCGTCGTCGAAGCTGGGCACCCGGAGTTGCGGGAGGGCGTGCGAGCGGTCCACGACGCTGATCCGCACGGTGGTGAGCGCGGGCCGCTCGATCTTCACTCGAATGTTGCGGCCGTTGGTGTGCTGGGCTGCGTTGGCGACAAGCTCGCAAGCTACTCGCGGAACTACGTTCTTCGGAACCGGCTCATGTGGCTGGCTGATCACTGGGTATTCCTCGGCCGGAACGTCGAGAAGTTCTGTGCGGCTTCGGTGAGTTCATCCGGGCTGTCGGTGGTGGGCGCGGGGGGCGACAGGCGGGCGCCTCGGCTTTGTGCGACGCGCAGGGCGTCAAGAAGGGCCTCGGTCAGGCGGGCGATGAGGAAACACAGTTCCTGGGGCGACGCCTCGGGCCCGGTCAGTACGGCCCGGACGTGTCCCAGGAGTTCTCCGGCAAGGCCGAGCCGGACGGCCTCCATCTGGTCGGCCGGCTTCCACAGCGGTCCCGGCTGATCGCTGCTCAGGTAGGCGGGCTGCCCCTTCTCCCCGGTCCAGGGCAGTAAGCGCGATCCCGGCTGCCGCGTCGGCGAGGTCGCGGCGGCGCTGGTGCTCTGCTTCTGTACGGTGTGCCATCACCGTTCCTCTCACGCTGTGCGGTTCAACGTGTGCACACCGTAAGAGGGGGTCGGGGAGAGTGGGACCTACGCGGGATCGGCTTTCCCGATGTGGCGTCATGAACGGCCACGCTGCGTTGTAGTCAGCCGATGATGCCCAGGTGGCGGCCTACTTCGCGCATCTCGGTGGGGAGGCTGCGCTTGCGCTTGGCGGCGATCTCCTGCCATGCGTCGACGGCTGCCTTCTGGTGGAGCAGCCATCCGGGCGCTGTGCGGTAGAGGCGGTGCAGGTCTTCTCCCGCGCGCGTCGTGTCGCCGGTGCGGGCGTAAGCGCGGGGCACGTCCAGGGCGAACCGTTTACGGTCGTTCTTGCCGGGTGTGCCCAGTCGCTTCCACGCCTTCGGGGAGAGGGCTTCGTCGTCCTCGGCCCTGCGCACAACGGTGCGGGCGTCCCCAATGATCATCGCGTCTTCAACGGACTTCATGGCGGCCGTGACCGGCCCGAAGGTGGCTGGTCCGGACGGTTCGTATCCGTGTTGGTGTCCGATGGAGGCAGCGGCAACGGACACCGCCCGGCGGTACTCCTTGGCTTCCTGGGGCCGGTTGTTGCGGACAGCTGCTGCGGCGGCCTCCATCGCAACAGCACCCCACACGGCGTATTGGCCAGGTTCGGAGTTCATGAGTTTGGGCTCTACCAGGTCCATGGCCCGGACGGCGGCGTCCTCGGCTTCGTCGAACCGGGCGGTCCGCAGCAGCACAAAGCACAGGCCCCGCACCCGGGCGGCGACGGCAGGAGGATGGTCGGCCTCGCGTGCGTCGGCGATCGCGCCGCGGATCGCGGCGTGCGCGATGTCGAACTGGCGGACCTGGGTGAGGTACCGGCCGGTCAGGCCCAGCACTTCCGCGCGGGCCAGCAGCGCGTGCTGACGTTCCTCACCATCGCTGTAGTAGGTGACGGCGGCGTCGGCGTCGCGGATCAGGCCGGGCAGGACGGCGGCGAGACTTTCGTACCGTCCGGCCGGGTAGAGCAGGGCGGCATCCTGCGTCCTGCGCTTCAGATGGCGCAGGCTGGGTTCGTCGTCGGCCGATGGGATGCGGGAATCCGTCGTGAGGGTCAGGGCGAGAGGTGGCGTCAGGGCGATACGCAGGGATTGGAGGCTCAGGCGTTCGCCAGGGACGTGCCGTTGCGGATTGGGCGGGTCCTCGGCGAGAAGCTGGGCGGTCCTGATGCCCAGAGCACGGGCGATGGTGTGGAGGGTTTCGATACGGACGCTGCCGCCCTGTTCGACTTTTTGGATGGTGCCGGTGGACAGTTCGGCTTCGTCGGCAAGCTGTTCCTTGCTGAGTCCGGCCATACGCCGGTACTTGCGGACGTTGGCACCGAGATCTGCGGTCATGGCGACCCCCTTTCACCCTGCACAGTACGGCCGTTGGGCAGGGGCAACCACGGGCAAAAGGCCACGCAACGTGGGTGGTGCGGTGTGGGTCTGCGGCCGGCCGGAGGGTGTTGGGCCGGTGTCCTGCCCGGGTGGGGGCCGGGCAACGTCAGGGGGCCGTACGCTTGCCCGCTCCGTCTTCC
>NZ_JACEGK010000541.1:0-5330 GCF_056859195.1 Streptomyces sp. NH27 | reverse complement strand
TCCCGGCGTCGGACTCCTGCCCGGCGCCCGTCCCCGGTCCGCCCGCGAGCGCCGCCGCGAAGTCCGCCGGCGTCACCCGCCCGGTCCGGTCCACCCCCACTTGTACGATTTCGGCCCCCGGGACCGCCTCGGCCGCGTGCAGCACCGCCGAGTGCTCCACCGCCGAGACCACCAGCCGGCGGCCGACCCTGCGCCGCCCGGCGGCGGCCCCCGATACGGCGGAGTGCAGCGCGCGCGTCCCCGAAGGAGTGAACACCAACTCGTCCGCGCGGCAGCCGACCGCCTCCGCGGCGGCCTCGCGTGCCGCGTCGAGCAGCAGCCGCGCCTGCCGCCCCTCGCGGTACAACCGGCCCGGGTCGGCCCATCCCTCGTCCAGCGCGGCGAGCAGCGCCTGGCGCGCCACAGGATGCAGGGGAGCGGCGGAGGCCGCGTCGAAGTAGGGCATCTCCGCACGCTACAACCCGCGCCGGCCGCCACGGGGCGCCGCTCGGCGCGGCGTCAGAACGTGCGCGGCATGCGGCATTCCGGGATCGGGCCGTACGCGATCCACGCGCGATCCGCACGTGATCCACCCCTTCGGGGAGCGCCCCGGCGCGTTGGCACCCCTCCCCGCGAGACTCCAAATAGCGTCCAGTAGGGTTTGTGCCGCATAAACATCCACACCTACGCGCCCGCGCTCGGGCCGACCGACCAGCAGACGGCCGGAACACTCGGGACGCGCGGGCGAGACTCTCGGGAAGGCGCTACGTGAGTCCCAACGGCTCCGACCTCCCCCACGGCCAGGACGGCGTGGGAGGTACCCCATTGTCGCGGCGCCCGGTGCGGCGATGGCTGCCGCGGGCGCTGGCCGCGGGCCTGGTCCTGGCAACCGCAACGGGTTGCTCCTACAAGGACTACCCCCGCCTCGGTATGCCCACCCCGGCGACGGAACAGGCACCGCGAATCCTCTCCCTCTGGCAGGGCTCCTGGGCCGCCGCACTGGCGACCGGTGTACTGGTATGGGGCCTGATCCTGTGGAGCGTGATCTTCCACCGGCGCAGCCGGACCAAGGTCGAGGTCCCTCCGCAGACCCGTTACAACATGCCGATCGAGGCTTTCTACACGATCGTTCCGATCATCGTGATCGCGGTGCTCTTCTACTTCACCGCCCGGGACGAGACGAAGCTGCTGGACACCTCGAAGAAGCCGCAGCACGTGGTCAACGTGGTCGGCTTCCAGTGGAGCTGGGGCTTCAACTACCTGGAGGACGTGGACGGCAACCCCGCCACACCCGCGAAGGTTCCGGCGGAACTCAACGAGATCCCGCAGAACAAGCTCGACTGGCAGCCCGGTGAGGAAGGCGTCTACGACGTCGGCACCGCGGCCAGCAAGGACCCGGACACCGGGCTCCCCGGGCCGACCCTGTGGCTGCCGAAGGGTGAGACCGTCCGGTTCGTGCTGACCTCGCGTGACGTCATCCACGACTTCTGGGTCGTCCCCTTCCTGATGAAGATGGACGTCGTTCCCGGCCAGACCAACGACTTCCAGGTGACCCCGAGCAGGCTCGGTGACTTCAAGGGCAAGTGCGCCGAACTCTGCGGCTACGACCACTCCCGGATGTTGTTCAACGTCAAGGTGGTCACGCCGGCGCAGTACGAGCAGCACCTCAAGGACCTGGCGGCAAAGGGTCAGACCGGTTACGTGCCGTCGGGCATTGCCACCACGGGCAACGCGAAGAACTCGGAGCCCAAGACCACATGAGCATTCTCAACGAACCTCAAGGAGCGGCGGAGGCCGACGACTCCTACGAGGACGAAATCCCGGCCCGGGTCAAGAAGCCCGGCTCGATCGCGGTGTCGTGGCTGACTACCACCGACCACAAGACCATCGGCACGATGTACCTGGTGACGTCGTTCGCCTTCTTCCTGATCGGCGGCGTCCTGGCGCTGCTGATGCGGGCGGAGTTGGCGCGTCCGGGCAACCAGTTCCTGTCCAACGAGCAGTTCAACCAGGCGTTCACGATGCACGGCACCGTGATGCTGCTGATGTTCGCGACACCGCTGTTCGCGGGCTTCACCAACTGGATCATGCCGCTGCAGATCGGCGCGCCCGACGTGGCGTTCCCGCGGCTGAACATGTTCGCCTACTGGCTCTACCTGTTCGGCTCGCTGATCGCGGTCGGCGGCTTCGTCACCCCGCAGGGTGCGGCCGACTTCGGCTGGTTCGCGTACTCGCCGCTGTCCAACGCGGTGAACTCGCCCGGTGTCGGTGCCGACATGTGGATCATGGGTCTGGCGCTGTCCGGTTTCGGCACGATCCTCGGTGCGGTCAACTTCATCACCACGATCATCTGCATGCGCGCCCCCGGCATGACGATGTTCCGGATGCCGATCTTCTGCTGGAACGTGCTGCTGACCGCGGTGCTCGTGCTGCTCGCCTTCCCGGTGCTCGCGGCCGCGCTGCTGTGTCTGGAAGCCGACAGAAAATTCGGCGCACACGTCTTCGACGCGGCCAACGGCGGCGCATTGCTATGGCAGCACCTCTTCTGGTTCTTCGGCCACCCAGAGGTGTACATCATCGCGTTGCCGTTCTTCGGCATCATTTCCGAGGTCATCCCGGTCTTCAGCCGTAAGCCGATGTTCGGCTACATCGGCCTGGTCGCCGCGACGATCTCCATCGCCGGCCTCTCGGTGACGGTGTGGGCGCACCACATGTACGTCACCGGCGGTGTGCTGTTGCCGTTCTTCTCCTTCATGACCTTCCTGATCGCGGTACCGACCGGTGTGAAGTTCTTCAACTGGATCGGCACCATGTGGAAGGGCTCACTGAGTTTCGAGACACCGATGCTGTGGTCCATCGGCTTTCTGATCACCTTCACCTTCGGTGGTCTGACCGGTGTGATTCTCGCGGCGCCGCCGCTGGACTTCCACGTCTCGGACTCGTATTTCGTGGTCGCGCACTTCCACTACGTCGTCTTCGGCACCGTGGTGTTCGCGATGTTCGCGGGCTTCCACTTCTGGTGGCCCAAGATGACCGGCAAGATGCTCGACGAGCGGCTCGGCAAGATCACCTTCTGGACGCTGTTCTTCGGTTTCCACGGCACCTTCCTCGTCCAGCACTGGCTGGGTGTCGAGGGCATGCCGCGCCGCTACGCGGACTACCTCGCGGCGGACGGCTTCACCACGCTGAACACGGTGTCCACGATCAGCTCGTTCCTGCTCGGCCTGTCGATCCTGCCGTTCCTCTACAACGTCTGGAAGACGGCGAAGTACGGCAAGAAGGTCGAGGTCGACGACCCGTGGGGTTACGGCCGTTCGCTGGAGTGGGCGACCTCCTGCCCGCCGCCGCGGCACAACTTCCTCACCCTGCCCCGGATTCGCTCCGAGTCCCCGGCGTTCGACCTGCACCACCCGGAGATCGCGGCCATGGACGCGCTCGCCCACAGCGGCGCCCCGGCGGCCTCCGCGCTGTCCGGCTCGGATGAGACGGAGGCCGGCAAGTGAAGGTCCAAGGCAAGATGTTCCTGGGCTTCGCCGTCTTCATCCTGGCGTCGGCGATCGTCTACGGGATCTGGTCCAAGGAAGCTGCCGGCACCACGGCGCTGTTCATGGCCTTCGCCCTGTGCACCATGATCGGCTTCTACCTGGCGTTCACCGCCCGGCGGGCCGACACCGGCGCCCAGGACCGCGAGGACGCGGACGTCGCCGACGACGCGGGCGAGCTGGGCTTCTTCAGCCCGCACAGCTGGCAGCCGCTCGCCCTCGCCATCGGCGGCAGCCTGGCCTTCCTCGGCATCATCTTCGGCTGGTGGCTGCTCTTCTTCTCCCTGCCGGTGATCCTGATCGGCGTGTGGGGATGGGTGTTCGAGTACTACCACGGTGAGAGCCGCACCCAGTAACGGCACAGGCGGCCGCTGACGGACCGCCGACCCGAGGGCGGGTCCTGCGCACCAGTACGGTGCCCAGGGCCCGCCCTCACCGTTTTGCAGGCGTCCACCGCGCGGAATCCGGCGGCCGTTCATAGCGTGAACGCATGAACCACCTTCCCGGGCGCCCCCGCCCCCGCCGGCTGATAACCGTGCGCCGCGCGATTCTCGCGGCGCCCCTCGCGATAGGACTCACCGCCTGCGGCGGTGGCGGCAATCCCCTGGCAGCATCCCCCCACGACGCCGCGGCCAAGGTCACCTTCGGTACCACCAGCGGCGGCAAGGCCAATCCGGCCAAGCCCCTCAAAGTCTCCGTGAACAACGGCTCGCAGATAACCGACGTCACCGCGACCGACTCGACCGGGCGGTACGTCAGCGGCCAACTCAGTGCCGACAGCAAGCACTGGCACTCCACCACCCCGCTCGCCGCCGGCGCGCACTACACCGTTCGGGTGAGTACCGAGGACTCCGGCGGTCACCCCGGCCGCAAGACCCTCACCTTCAACACCACCGGAGCGGCGGCCGGCTTCCACGTCACCTTCGGCCCGAACGCCGGTACCTACGGCGTCGGAGAGCCGATCACCGCCTCGCTCAGCGCCCCTGTGAAGGACAAGCAGTCCCGCGCCGTGGTGGAGTCCCACCTCCGGGTCAGCAGCAGCCCCCAGGCCGCACAGGGCTCCTGGTACTGGGTCGACGACCGCACCCTGCACTACCGTCCCAGCACGTACTGGCCCGCCCACGCCACGATCAGCGCGCACAGCACCCTCAGCGGCGTGCAGATAGCCAAGAAGCTGTACGGCGGCGCGGACAAGCCGCTCACCGTCCACACCGGCGACCGCGTCCTGGCGCTCACCAACGCCTCCACCGACCAGATGACGTTCAAGGACGACGGCAAGGTGATCCGCACCCTCCCGGTCACCACCGGCAAGCCCGGCTTCGACACCCGTAACGGCATCAAGGTGGTGCTGGACAAGGAGTCGTTCGTCCAGATGAAGAGCTCCACGGTCGGCATAGCCGCCGGCAGTTCGGACTCGTACGACCTGCCCGTCTACTGGGCCACCCGGGTGACATGGAGCGGCGAATACGTGCACGCCGCGCCGTGGTCGGTCGGCTCCCAGGGGTATGCCAACGTCAGCCACGGCTGCACCGGCATGAGCACCGCGGACGCCGAGTGGTTCTTCGACCACGTCCGGGTCGGCGACGTCGTTCAGGTCGTCAACAGCCACGGCCCGATGATGACGCCGTTCGACAACGGCTTCGGCGACTGGAACCTGAGCTGGGCCCAGTGGCAGCAGGGCAGCGCGCTGAACGGCGGTTCCGGAGGCGGCGGTGGCAGCACCACCAGCGGCTCCGGGGACGGCAGCACCGACCAGGACCAGACCACTCCGGTCGACGTCCCGGCCGGCACCCCCGCCCGCCTCACCCC